>NZ_LGCW01000252.1:0-72634 GCF_001279365.1 Streptomyces sp. NRRL F-5755
CGCGGTCCTGATTTCCGCCGGTGCGTTTCGGCCTTTCGGCTTCTGCGCGGTTCCAACCTTACCAGATCCGTTCGGCGTTTCCGCTTTCCGTTTCCGGCTTTTCCGACTCTATCAGATTCGATTCGCAGTCCGTTTCCGGATCGATTTCGTTTCCGATTCCCCGTCGGCGGGGTTTTGCCTTTCGGCTGATTCCGACTTTATCAGATTGCTCCGGGCCGGAATTCCGCACCGGTCGGGACCGGTCGGGTCCCCGCCGGACGCGTTGACGTACCGGGGTTCCCCTTCGAGCGGAGCCGTAAACGTACTGGAGCGGGGCGCCCGGATGCAAATCCGGTTGCCCCGCTCACCGTACGGGTGTACGCGCGCCGGTGAGGGTCAGACCTCGACGACGACCGGAAGGATCATCGGGCGCCGGCGGAAGTTGTCGGAGACCCACTTGCCGACCGCGCGGCGGACCAGCTGCTGGAGCTGGTGGGGCTCCGCCACGCCGTCCTGCGCGGCCTTCGCCAGGGACTCGTCGATCTTGGGGATCACGGCGGCGAAGTCCGAGTCGTCGATGCCGGAGCCGCGGGCCTGGATGTGCGGACCGCCGACGATCTTGCCCGTACTGGAGTCCACGACCAGGAACACCGAGATGATGCCCTCGTCGCCGAGGATGCGGCGGTCCTTGAGGGAGGACTCGGTGACATCGCCGACCGAGAGGCCGTCGACGTACACGTACCCCGCATGGACCTTGCCGACGATCTTGGCGACGCCGTCGACCAGGTCGACGACCACACCGTCCTCGGCGATGACGATCCGGTCCTTGGGCACGCCGGTCAGCGCGCCCAGCTCGGCGTTGGCGCGCAGATGGCGCCATTCGCCGTGCACCGGCATGAGGTTTTTCGGCTTGCAGATGTTGTAGAAGTACAGCAGCTCGCCGGCCGAGGCGTGGCCCGAGACGTGCACCTTGGCGTTGCCCTTGTGGACGACGTTGGCGCCCCAGCGGGTCAGGCCGTTGATCACCCGGTAGACCGCGTTCTCGTTGCCGGGGATGAGCGACGACGCCAGGATCACCGTGTCGCCCTGGACGATGCGGATCTGGTGGTCGCGGTTGGCCATCCGGGACAGCGCCGCCATCGGCTCGCCCTGGGAGCCCGTGCAGACCAGCACGATCTCGTCGTCCGGCAGGTCGTCGAGGGTCTTGACGTCGACGACGAGCCCGGCCGGAACCTTCAGGTATCCCAGGTCGCGGGCGATGCCCATGTTGCGGACCATGGAGCGGCCGACGAAGGCGACCCGGCGGCCGTACTCGTGCGCCGCGTCGAGGATCTGCTGGATGCGGTGCACATGGCTGGCGAAGCTGGCCACGATGATGCGCTTCTGCGCGCTCGCGAAGACCGTGCGCAGCACGTTGGAGATGTCGCGCTCGGGCGGTACGAAGCCCGGGACCTCGGCGTTCGTGGAGTCCGACAGCAGGAGGTCGATGCCCTCCTCGCCGAGCTTCGCGAACGTCGGCAGGTCGGTCAGGCGACGGTCCAGCGGGAGCTGGTCCATCTTGAAGTCGCCGGTGTGCACGACCATGCCCGCGGGGGTGCGGATCGCGACCGCGAGGGCGTCCGGGATGGAGTGGTTGACCGCGACGAATTCGCAGTCGAAGGGGCCGAGGGCCTCCCGGTCGCCTTCCTTGACCTCCAGCGTGTACGGCCGGATGCGGTGCTCCTGGAGCTTGGCCTCGATGAGGGCGAGGGTCAGCTTGGAGCCGATCAGCGGGATGTCCGGCTTCTCGCGCAGCAGGTAGGGGACGCCGCCGATGTGGTCCTCGTGGCCGTGCGTGAGCACGATGCCGTCGATGTCGTCGAGGCGGTCCCGGATGGACGAGAAGTCCGGCAGGATCAGGTCGATTCCGGGCTGCTCCTCCTCCGGGAAAAGCACTCCGCAGTCGACGATCAGCAGCCGGCCTCCGTACTCGAAGACCGTCATGTTGCGGCCGATCTCGCCCAGGCCGCCGAGGGGGGTGACGCGCAGGCCGCCCTTGGGGAGCTTCGGCGGCGCGCCGAGCTCAGGATGCGGATGACTCAAAAGACTCTCCTCACCACACGCGCCACGTCGCCCTGGGGCACACGTGGCGCGCATGACATTCGTGCACTTGCGGTTTGGCGGTTGTTTTCCGTATTCAGTTGTGAAGTCTGTGACTACAGATGTACCCCGCCGGCGGCGAGATCGCGCTTGAGCTGCTCCGTCTCGTCCGGGGACAGCTCCACGAGCGGCAGGCGCAGCGGACCGGCCGGCAGGCCCTGGAGTCCGAGCGCGGCCTTGGTCGTGATGACGCCCTGGGTGCGGAACATGCCGGTGAAGACCGGCAGCAGCTTCTGGTGGATCTCGGTGGCCTTGGTGACGTCACCGTGCAGATGGGCGTCGAGCAGCGCGCGCAGCTCCGGGGTGACGACATGACCCACGACCGAGACGAAGCCGACGGCACCTACGGACAGCAGCGGGAGGTTGAGCATGTCGTCGCCGCTGTACCAGGCGAGGCCGGAGCGGGCGATGGCCCAGCTGGCGCGGCCGAGGTCGCCCTTGGCGTCCTTGTTGGCGACGATGCGCGGGTGCTCGGCCAGGCGCACCATCGTCTCGGTGTTGATCGGGACGCCGCTGCGGCCGGGGATGTCGTAGAGCATGACCGGCAGGTCGGTGGCGTCCGCGATGGCGGTGAAGTGCCGGAAGAGACCTTCCTGCGGGGGCTTGCTGTAGTACGGCGTCACGGCGAGCAGGCCGTGCGCGCCGGCGTCGCGCGCGGCGCGGGCCAGCTCCAGGCTGTGGTCGGTGTCGTTGGTGCCGGCTCCGGCAACGACGAAGGCCCGGTCTCCGACCGCGTCCACCACGGCCCGGACCAGCTGGGCTTTTTCCGCATCGCTGGTGGTCGGGGACTCGCCGGTGGTGCCGTTGACGACGAGACCGTCGTTGCCGGAGTCCACCAGGTGCGCGGCGAGCTGCTGCGCGCCGTCGAGATCGAGAGCGCCATCCGCCGTGAACGGCGTGACCATGGCGGTCAGCACCCGCCCGAAGGGGGTCTGCGGTGTGGAAGTCGGAGCCATGGGTCCCACGCTACTCGTAGCGCACCTCGGGTCGCGCCCCTGGGGAGCCGGGATGTGGACTCCGGCACTGCTTGCTCGGGGGTTCAAGCAGTGCCGGGTCCGTTTCTTCAGCGTAGATGAACTTCTCAAAATGCCGCAATACGGACACTTGGTACGTCTGTGCGGTCCGGTACGGCTCCGGCGGACGGCGGCCGTCCCGCACAGCGGTCCGGCGGGCCGCCGCGGGGACCGGTGCCTTACGGGGCGATACGGCCGTTGGCGTTGAACGCGGCGTAAGTGAGCGGCATCAGGCGCGCCCAGTGGGCCTCCATCTGCTCGCCGACCATCTCGATCTCGCGCTGCGGGAAGGACGGCACGGCCGCCAGCTCGTGCTGCGTGCGCAGCCCCAGGAAGTGCATGAGCGAACGGGCGTTGCACGTCGCGTACATGGAGGAGAACAGGCCCACGGGCAGGACCGAGCGGGCGACCTCGCGGGCCACACCGGCGGCCAGCATCTCCTGGTATGCAGCGTACGCCTGGCGGTAGGAGTCCTCCATGGTCTTGGTGGTCAGCGCGTGCTGCTCGGGGGTGCCCTCGACGAACTCGTACTTGCCGGGGCGGCCCTGCTGGACCAGCTTGCGCGACTCGGAGGGGACGTAGAACGTCGGCTCCAGCTGGCGGTAGCGGCCGGACTCCTCGTTGTACGACCAGCCGACGCGGTGCCGCATGAACTCGCGGAAGACGAAGATCGGCGCGCTGATGAAGAAGGTCATCGAGTTGTGCTCGAAGGGGCTGCCGTGCCGGTCCCGCATCAGGAAGTTGATCAGGCCCTTGGAGCGCTCGGGGTCCTTCTGCAGCTCCTCCAGCGACTGCTCGCCGGCGGTGGAGACGCGGGCCGCCCACAGCACGTCGCTGTCCGCGGCGCTGTGCTTGACCAGCTCGACCGTCACCTCGCTCCGGAAGCTCGGGGCCGTGCTTTCGGAGCTTTCGACGCTCTCGGCGGGGGTAGGGGACACCAGCGGTTCCTTCCGTTCATTCCACGTGGCGCGCCCCAGCCTACGGCCCGCCACCGACAGTCCAGGGATTGCGGCGGGATACCGCGTAACGTACAAAAACGGACACTGTTCCGTCCGGCTCGAACCGCGCGCGATATTTTTCACAGAAGTTGCGGAAAACGGGCACCAAACGGACGCGACAGTCGTCTAACCCTGTGACAGTGCCCACTTCGAGGTTCCAAGGAGAGCCCGCTCATGTTCCGCCGGCGAGAGCCCGTGCCGTTCGCCTTCGTCGCCGAGGCCGACCGGTTCCGCAGCAATGTCGCGCCCCCGCCCCGAGAACGCGTCAGTCGTGCCCAGCTCGCGGGCCGCTCACTGATCGGCCTGACGGTCGTCGGCGGTCTCGCCGGCGCCCTGCTGTTCGGCGTTCCGGCTCTCCAGCAGGAGACCGCCGGTGTCGGCACCCACCAGTCCGAGGCGGCGCACGGCCGCTGATCCGGCCGGGCGGTCCACGCATGCACGTCGCGCGTGCCGCCCGGCACGAAGTGGTTCCGGCACGTAAGTCCCGATAACCTCACCGGTCACAGCCTTCGTCCGCGTGCCCTGGAGTGAGGACCCGCCGTGCCCCTGACCTTCCTGACGGCCGACCGCGACCTCGACGACCAGGCCGTCGATGCGGCACCGCTGCCCCATGCGGGGCCCGACCACTGGCGCCGTCCCTATCGTCCGGGCCCCGGGCGGGTGGGGACGGCGGCTCTGTTTCTGCTGCTGGCCTCGTTCGTCCTGCTGTCCGCCGTGATCATCGTCGCCGCGGGCGCGCTGCCCGCCGCCGCGGTCTGCACCGGTGTCGCGCTTGTGATCATCGCGCTGGCGGTGCGCTTCCTGCGGGTGGGCGTGTGGGTCAGCGCCCACGGCCTGCGGCAGGTGGAGCTGCTGCGCACCACGACGCTGCGCTGGAGCGAGGTGGCCGCCGTCCGTACCGTCCAGCGCCCGGTGCGCTGGCTGGGGCTGCCGCGGACGGTGCAGGGCCAGGCGCTGGTCGTCGAGCGGCGGGGCGGCGCCGCGCTGCGTACGCTCGTCACGGATCACAACGGGGACTTCATGGGGCGGCCCGAGGCGTTCGAGCGGGCCGCTGACGTGCTGGAGGCGTGGGCGGCGGAGTACTGCCGGTAGACGCGCGCCGGGGCCGGTCCCTGGCTCGGAACCGGCCCCCGGCCGACGGTCACGCCCGCACGCCTCGGGCCGCGCCTGTACGCCCCAGGCCGCACCCGTACGCCCCGGGCCGCGCCGTACGCCTCAGGCCCGTACCGGCTTGCCGTCGTGCAGCGCGATGGCCCGCTGCATCGCCTTGCGGGCCCGCGGTGTGTCCCGGGCGTCGTGGTAGGCGACCGCCAGCCGGAACCAGGCGCGCCAGTCGTCCGGCGCCTGCTCGGTCTCGGCGCGCCGCCGGTCGAAGACCTCGTCGGCGGAGTCCCGGTCGATACGGCCGCCCGGGGTGCGCTTCAGCTCGTCGACCGGCAGCCCGCCCTCGGCCTCCAGTTCGCGCGCCAGGCGGCCGGCCTTGCGCGCGAACTGGGTGGTGTGCCAGAGAAACCACAGCCCGATGAACGGCAGGATCAGGACGGCCACGCCGAACGCGACGGTCAGCACGGTGCCCTGCTCGATGAGCAGGACGCCGCGGCTGCCGACGAGGACGAAGTAGACGACCAGGACCGCCGCGAGGACGCAGTAGGTGATCTTTGCTCGCACCGTCGTGCCCCGTCAGTCCAGGTCGAGGAAGTTCTCCAGGCCCACGGTCAGGCCGGGAGTGGCCACCACGCGGCGCGCGCCGAGCAGGATGCCCGGCATGAAGCTGCTGTGGTGGAGCGAGTCGTGGCGGATGGTGAGGGTCTCCCCCACCCCGCCGAGCAGCACCTCCTGGTGGGCCAGGAGGCCGCGCAGCCGTACGGAGTGCACGGGGACGCCGTCCACGTCCGCGCCCCGTGCGCCGTCCAGCGCGCTGCTCGTGGCGTCCGGCTGCGGCGGGCAGTCCGCGGCGGCGCGGGCCTCGGCGATCAGCTTGGCCGTACGGGCCGCGGTGCCCGAGGGCGCGTCGGCCTTGTTCGGGTGGTGCAGCTCGATGACCTCGGCCGACTCGAAGAACCGGGCCGCCTGCTGGGCGAACCGCATGGTCAGCACCGCGCCGATGGAGAAGTTCGGGGCGATGAGCACGCCCGTACGGGGCGACGCGTCGAGCCACCCGCGCAGCCGCGCCAGGCGCTCGTCGGTCCAGCCCGTGGTGCCGACGACGCCGTGGATGCCGTTTTGGACGCAGAACTCCAGGTTGTCCATGACCGCGTCGGGGTGGGTCAGCTCGACCGCCACCTGCGCCCCGGCCCCGGTCAGGGTCTCCAGCGAGTCGCCCCGCCCGAGGGCGGCGACCAGCTCCATGTCCTCGGCGGCCTCGACCGCCCGTACGGCCTCGGAGCCGATGCGCCCCTTGGCACCGATGACCGCCACGCGCAGCTTGCTCATCGTTTCCCGCTCTCTTCCTCTTCGCCCTGGTACGCCTGATAAGGCAGGTCAGGCGACCGCGTCCTGCAGCCGCTGCGCCTGCCGGTCCTTCAGCGGGCCGATCACGGACAGCGAGGGACGCTGCCCCAGTACATCGCGTGCCAGCTCCCGGACCTCGTCCGGGGTGACCGCCGCTATCCGCGCCAGCATGTCGTCGACCGACATCTGGGCGCCCCAGCACAGCTCGCTCTTGCCGATGCGGTTCATCAGCGCGCCGGTGTCCTCCAGGCCCAGGACCGTCGAACCGCGCAGCTGTCCTATCGCGCGGCGGATCTCGTCGTCGGTCAGGCCCTCGGACGCCACCTGGTCGAGCTGGTCGCGGCAGATCTTCAGTACGTCGTCGACCTGGCTGGGGCGGCAGCCCGCGTACACGCCGAACAGGCCGCAGTCGGCGTAGCCGGAGGTGTACGAGTACACGCTGTAGGCCAGGCCGCGCTTCTCCCGTACCTCCTGGAAGAGGCGGGAGCTCATGCCGCCGCCGAGGGCCGTGTTCAGCACGCCCATCGCCCAGCGGCGCTCGTCGGTGCGGGCCAGGCCCGGCACGCCGAGGATCACATGGGCCTGCTCGGACTTGCGGTTGAGCAGTTCCACGCGGCCGGCCGTACGGATCCTGCGGGAGCCGTCGCGCGGGGCCGTCGGGGTGGCGTCCGTACGGTCGAGGGCGCCGGCCTTCTCGAAGGCGGCGCGCACCATGCGGACGACCTTGGCGTGGTCGACGTTGCCGGCGGCGGCGACGACCAGGCGGGTCGGGTCGTAGTGCTTCTTGTAGAAGCGGCGGATGCGCTCGGGGGTGAGGGCGTTGACCGTGTCCACGGAGCCGAGGACGGGGCGGCCGAGGGGGGTGTCGCCGAGCATGGTGTGCGCGAACAGGTCGTGCACGCAGTCGCCCGGGTCGTCCTCGGTCATGGCGATCTCTTCGAGGATCACGCCGCGCTCGGCCTCGACGTCCTCCGGCTCGATGAGCGAGCCGGTCAGCATGTCGCAGACCACGTCGATGGCGAGCGGCAGGTCGGTGTCCAGCACCCGCGCGTAGTAGCAGGTGTACTCCTTCGCCGTGAAGGCGTTCATCTCGCCGCCGACCTCGTCGATGGCGGCGGAGATGTCCAGCGCGCTGCGCTTCCTGGTGCCCTTGAAGAGCAGGTGCTCCAGGTAGTGGGTGGCGCCGTTCAGCGAAGGGGTCTCGTCGCGGGAGCCGACGTGCGCCCAGATGCCGAAGGTCACGGAGCGTACGGAGGGCAGGGTCTCGGTGACCACGCGCAGGCCGCCGGGCAGGACCGTCTTGCGGACCGTACCGGCGCCGGCGGTGCCCTTGAGAAGCGTTTGGGTACGGGCGACGGCCCGCCCCTCCGAAGAGGTGCGGGCCGTCGTCCGTGAGCTACGGGACGTCACTTGGCGGCGTCGTCCTTCGCCTCGTCCTCGCCCTCGATGACCGGGGCCAGCGACAGCTTGCCGCGCTGGTCGATCTCGGCGATCTCCACCTGGACCTTGGCGCCCACGGCGAGCACGTCCTCGACGTTCTCGACGCGCTTGCCGCCGGCCAGCTTGCGGATCTGCGAGATGTGCAGCAGACCGTCCTTGCCCGGGAGCAGGGAGACGAACGCACCGAAGGTGGTGGTCTTGACGACCGTGCCCAGGTAGCGCTCGCCGACCTCCGGCATGGTCGGGTTGGCGATGCCGTTGATCGTGGCGCGGGCGGCCTCGGCGGCCGGGCCGTCGGCGGCACCGATGTAGATGGTGCCGTCGTCCTCGATCGTGATGTCGGCGCCGGTGTCCTCCTGGATCTGGTTGATCATCTTGCCCTTGGGGCCGATGACCTCACCGATCTTGTCCACCGGGATCTTGACGGTGATGATGCGCGGCGCGTTCGGGGACATCTCGTCCGGAACGTCGATCGCCTCGTTCATCACGTCCAGGATGTGCAGACGCGCGTCGCGGGCCTGCTTGAGGGCCGCGGCCAGCACGGACGCCGGGATGCCGTCCAGCTTGGTGTCCAGCTGCAGGGCGGTGACGAACTGCTTCGTACCGGCGACCTTGAAGTCCATGTCGCCGAACGCGTCCTCCGCACCGAGGATGTCGGTGAGGGTGACGTAGTGGGTCTTGCCCTCGATCTCCTGGGAGATCAGGCCCATGGCGATACCGGCGACCGGGGCCTTCAGGGGCACACCGGCGTTCAGCAGCGACATGGTGGAGGCGCAGACCGAGCCCATGGAGGTGGAGCCGTTGGAGCCGAGCGCCTCGGAGACCTGGCGGATGGCGTACGGGAACTCCTCGCGGGTCGGCAGCACCGGCACCAGCGCGCGCTCGGCGAGCGCGCCGTGGCCGATCTCGCGGCGCTTGGGCGAGCCCACGCGGCCGGTCTCACCGGTGGAGTACGGCGGGAAGTTGTAGTTGTGCATGTAGCGCTTGCGGGTCACCGGGGAGAGGGTGTCCAGCTGCTGCTCCATGCGGAGCATGTTCAGGGTGGTGACGCCCAGGATCTGGGTCTCGCCACGCTCGAACAGGGCCGAGCCGTGCACCCGCGGGATGGCCTCGACCTCGGCGGCGAGCGTACGGATGTCCGTCACGCCACGGCCGTCGATGCGGACCTTCTCCTTGATGACGCGCTCGCGCACCAGGGTCTTGGTCAGCGCGCGGTAGGCGGCGGAGATCTCCTTCTCGCGGCCCTCGAACTCCGGCAACAGCTTCTCGGCGGCCAGCGCCTTGACGCGGTCGAGCTCGGCCTCGCGCTCCTGCTTGCCGGCGATGGTCAGGGCCTGGGCCAGCTCGCCCTTGACGGCCTTGGTCAGCGCCTCCAGGACGTCGTCCTGGAAGTCGAGGAAGATCGGGAACTCGCCGACCGGCTTCGCGGCCTTGGCGGCCAGGTCCGACTGGGCCCGGCACAGCACCTTGATGAAGGGCTTGGCGGCCTCCAGACCGGCGGCGACGACCTCCTCGGTGGGGGCCTCGGCGCCGTCCTTGACCAGCTGGATGGTCTTCTCGGTGGCCTCCGCCTCGACCATCATGATCGCGACGTCGCCGTCCGGCAGGACGCGGCCGGCCACGACCATGTCGAAGACGGCGTCCTCCAGCTCGCTGTGGGTCGGGAACGCCACCCACTGGCCGTTGATCAGGGCGACGCGGGTGCCGCCGATCGGGCCGGAGAAGGGCAGGCCGGCCAGCTGCGTGGAGCAGGAGGCGGCGTTGATGGCGACCACGTCGTAGAGGTGGTCGGGGTTGAGCGCCATGATCGTCTCGACGATCTGGATCTCGTTGCGCAGGCCCTTCTTGAAGGAGGGGCGCAGCGGCCGGTCGATCAGGCGGCAGGTGAGGATCGCGTCCTCGGAGGGCCGGCCCTCACGGCGGAAGAAGGAGCCGGGGATCTTCCCGGCGGCGTACATCCGCTCCTCGACGTCCACGGTCAGCGGGAAGAAGTCCAGCTGGTCCTTGGGGTTCTTCGAAGCGGTGGTGGCCGACAGCACCATGGTGTCGTCGTCCAGGTACGCGACGGCGGAGCCGGCGGCCTGCTTGGCCAGGCGGCCCGTCTCGAAGCGGATGGTGCGGGTGCCGAAGGAGCCGTTGTCGATGACGGCCTCGGCGTAGTGGGTCTCGTTCTCCACCAGGGATATCTCCTCGTCTGCGTCCGCCGCCCGTGTGGCGGCGGACCTTCGTCGGTGGAGCGCCGGAATTGCGGGCCGGTCTTCGATCGAAGCACCCGGATACGGGGCCGCGCGGTCGTCCGCGTGCCATCCGGGGGCCACTACCGAGGACCGGCGGCTGAAGGGCGCCCCACCTCGTTCGCTATGGCGTTATGGGACCAGACTACAAAGCCCGGGTCCACCGAGCAGTGGACCGGACGTCCGGTGCGTACGGCAAAGGGAGCGGCCCCCGGGTGTGGGAACCGCTCCCTTCACGTCGTCTTACTTGGCGCCCGCCGCGCCGCGGCGGATGCCCAGGCGCTCGACCAGCGCGCGGAAGCGCGTGATGTCCTTCTTCGCCAGGTACTGCAGCAGGCGGCGGCGCTGGCCGACGAGCAGCAGCAGACCACGGCGGGAGTGGTGGTCGTGCTTGTGGGTCTTCAGGTGCTCGGTCAGGTCCGAGATGCGGCGGGAGAGCAGCGCGACCTGGACCTCGGGGGAGCCGGTGTCGCCCTCCTTGGTGGCGAACTCGGCCATGATCTGCTTCTTCGTGGCGGCGTCGAGCGACACGCGTACTCCTTGGGGTGTTCCGGGCCTGCGAGCGCCCCTGGATCGTCTTCACAGGGAATCTTCGATTACTCGGTCTAGGCCATCACACAGAGTACCAGCTGCAGAGCGGCCCCCTGACCGTTCGGTCAGGGGGCCGTGCGGACGAGTGACCCCGCGTGGTGCGGGTGTCATCCGTACGAGGAGCTTTTCCGGGCCCCTACGAGAGTACGGGGCTACGAGGAACTGGTCAGGCCGCGCACGGTGCCGTACACGTCCAGTACCGCCAGGCACAGCGGCACCAGCGACAGCAGGACGACGCCGTCGAAGATGTCGAAGACGCGGCCCCAGAAGGGGGTGACGCCCTTCTTCGGGACGACCAGGCCCACACCGACCAGGACGGCGGCACCGGCCGCGATGCTGGCGGAGAACCAGACCGTACGGATGTTGAGCGGCCCGGAGTCACCGAAGCGCGCGAGGTCGGCGAGGATGTCGACCGGCGGGTGCAGCGAGATGCCCAGGATGAGCAGCACGACCGTCAGGATGCCGGCCACCGTCAGGCAGGCGACCTGCGCGGTGTAGTCGAAGAGCCGGGCACGCAGCATGATCGTGATGCCGGCGGCCAGCGCGAGCAGCTGCGCCCAGACGTTGTCGGAGAAGCCGAGGACGACGCCCGCCGCGCCGACGACCAGGGCGGAGCAGCCCGCGACCAGGCCGAGCAGCAGTTCGTGGCCGCGCTTGGCCTGGTTGCCGATCTTGATGAAGTCGACCGACTCGGTCATCGCGTCCTGGTCGCCGTCGTGCGGGCCCTTGGCGATCTGGTCGGGGGACTTGTAGCCGATGGGCAGCCGGGCGAAGCGCGAGGACAGACTGGGGAGCCAGGCGACGACGGCGATGGCGACGACGGCGGTGACCGCGGCGACCTCGCGCGGCTCGGCCTCGGTGAGGATGGACGCGAAGACCGCGAGGGTGCCGATGCTGGCCAGGAAGGCGGCGGCCACGAAAGGCGCGTCGCCGCGCGGCAGCAGCACCACCAGGAGGACGGACGCGATCAGTACGGTCACGCAGCCGACCAGGAACTGCAGGCGCCCCGGGCCCTCGCCGTCGGCCACCGGCATGATGCCGGAGCCGGCGAGCAGCAGGTGCGGCAGCGCGGCCAGGCTCAGCGCGATGGAGGAGGCGTGGTCGTCGTAGACCCGGGCCCGTACGCCGGACAGGGCGACCAGGACGATGCCGGTGACACCCGCGATGATGCCGGGCAGGCGGTGCATGTCGCGGTCGACCGGGTTCGAGAACCACAGCGCGAACGCCATCATGACGAGCAGCAGTACGCCGGCGGTGAGGCCGACGATGTTCATCAGGTCGTCGCTCCAGCGGTTGCGGTTGCGCTTGACCGCGGAGGCGACGGCGTCCGAGACGTCGTCGAAGACGGGCAGCGGCAGCGATTCGGCGAACGGCCGCAGCAGGAGCAGGTCGCCGTCGAGGATGCGCTGCTGCGCGAGGGACTGGCCGGCGTCCAGGACCGTGCCGTCCCGGCGCACCAGGTGGTAACCGGTGGGGGCGCCCTCCGCCTGGGACTGGCCGGAGAGCCGCAGGATCTCCGGATAAATATCGACGAGTGCGACATCCTCGGGCAGTGCCACGTCGATCCGTGCGTCCGGCGCGGCGACTGTGACCCGGCAGAAGCCGGTGCCTGTAGTCGTGCTCACCTGGCGGTTCCCCCTATCCGTTGGGCAGTTTGTCGCGTGCGTGCCTTATATATAGGGGCGCCGCCACCGTGCCTTATATATCGGGACGTCGTTACGGGGCCTTGGGCGCGCTCGCGAGGCGTCAGCGTACCCCCCAATTAGGCCGCCGCCCCACCCGCCCCGGCACTTGACCGTTAACAGTAGGATCAACGCCTGCGTCGGGCCATGTACTTGGTCCGGGGGACCGTCGAACCAACGGGGGCGGTCCGAGACTGCGAGATGCATGAAGGACTGATGCCTCGGTGAGCGTTGTCATCGTCAAGCGCCCGCCCCGCGCGCTTCCACCCGAAATCCCCAGTGAGGAGTTGACGCTCGAAGCTCCCCCGGAGCTGCCTCGCGAGGGCGAGGACAACATGCTGATGAACCTGATGCCGATGATGGGCATGGCGGGTTCGGCGGGATTCTTGTTCATGGGCACCCAGCCGTTCATGAAGATCATGGGCGGCGTGATGGTGGTTTCCACCCTCGCGATGGCTATTGTCCAGATCGTCAAGGCCCGGCAAGGGCCTTCCGGGCAAATGCTCCAGGAGCGTCAGGATTACCTCAAATACCTGGCGCAGAAGCGAAAGGAAGTACGGCGCACCGCACGCAAACAGCGTGACGCGCAGCTTTTCGTCCATCCCGATCCGGGCCAATTGTGGTCGATCGTGGCCGAGGGCAAACGCGTTTGGGAACGCCGGGCTTCGGATGCCGACTTCGCACAGGTACGGATGGGACTCGGCCCGCAGCAGCTGGCGACGCCCCTGAAGGCCCCGGAGACCGCGCCGGTCGACGAGCTGGAACCGCTCACCGCGCACGCGATGAAGGAATTCCTCGACAAGCACGGGCATTTGGACTCGCTGCCGCTCGCGGTCTCGCTGCGCGCCTTCTACCACCTGACGATCTCGGGCGATCCGGACACCGTGTACGGCTCCGCGCGCGCCATCGTCGCGCAGCTGTGCACGCTGCACTCGCCGGAGGACCTGGTGGTGGCCGTGGTGGCCGCGCCGGGCGCGCAGGCCGAGTGGGAGTGGACCAAGTGGCTGCCGCACGTCCAGGACAAGACCACCGACGGCGCCGGCACCCGGCGGCTGGTGGTCGGTGACCTCGGCGAGATCGAGGAACTGCTGGCCGACGAGCTGGAGGGCCGCGGCCGGTTCAACCCGCAGGGCACGCCGGTCACCGACACCCCGCACGTCGTGGTCGTGCTGGACGCCGGTGACGTGCCGGTGGACTCGGTGATCGCCGGGGCCGAGGGCCTGCAGGGCGTGACGATCCTGGAGATCGTGCCGGGCGAGCTGGACGAGATCCGCGGCGGCCTGGCCGTACAGGTGTGGCCGGGCAAGCTGGTGCTGGAGTCGGCGAGCGGCGCGGTCTACAACGGCACCGTGGACACCCTGTCGGTCGCCGAGGCGGAGTCGCTGGCGCGCCAGCTCGCGCCGCTGCGGGCCGGTTCGGGCGCCGACGGCGAGGAGCCGCTGCTGTCCAACCTGGACTTCACGGACCTGATGAACATCGGCGACGCCGGTGCGGTGGACGTCTCGCGCACCTGGCGCCCGCGCACGCTGCACGAGCGGCTGCGCGTGCCGATCGGTGTCGACCGGGACGGCCAGCCCGTCATGCTGGACATCAAGGAGGCGTCGCAGGAGGGCATGGGGCCGCACGGCCTGTGCGTCGGCGCGACCGGTTCCGGCAAGTCCGAGGTGCTGCGCACCCTGGTGCTCGCGCTGGCGGTCACCCACTCCTCGGAGACGCTCAACTTCATCCTCGCGGACTTCAAGGGCGGCGCCACCTTCACCGGTATGTCCGACATGCCGCACGTGGCGGCGGTCATCACCAACCTGGCCGACGACGTCAGCCTGATCGACCGCATGCGCGACTCGATCACCGGTGAGCTGCAGCGCCGTCAGGAGCTGCTGCGCTCGGCGGGCAACTACGCCAACATCACCGACTACGAGAAGGCCCGCGCGGCCGGCGCCCCGCTGGACCCGCTGCCCTCGCTGGTGATGGTGCTCGACGAGTTCTCCGAGCTGCTGACCGCCAAGCCGGACTTCATCGACATGTTCATCCAGATCGGCCGGATCGGCCGTTCGATGGGTGTGCACATGCTGCTCGCCTCGCAGCGCCTGGAAGAGGGCAAGCTGCGCGGCCTGGACACGTTCCTGTCGTACCGGCTGGGTCTGCGGACGTTCTCCGCGGCCGAGTCCCGTACGGCGATCGGCGTCCCGGACGCCTACCACCTGCCCAACGTTCCGGGTTCCGGCATCCTGAAGTACGACACCGAAACGATGGTGCAGTTCAAGGCCGCGTACGTCTCCGGCCCGTACCGCGGGCCCGGGGCCACCGGAGGCGGCGGGGGCGGCCGGACGAACCGGATGCCGGTGCCGTTCACCGCGTCGCCGGTGCTGGCGCCGATCGTCGAGGAGATCGTCGCCGAGGAGCCGTCGCTCGCCGACCAGCAGGACGACGCGCTCGCCGACACCGTCCTGGACGTGATCGTCCAGCGGATGCAGGGCCAGGGTCCGCCGGCGCACCAGGTGTGGCTGCCGCCGCTGGACGAGTCCCCCACCGTCAACCAGCTGCTGCCGGCGCTCGCGGTCACGCCCGAGCGGGGCGTGCACGCCCCGGAGTACACGGCGCTCGGCAAGCTGGTCGTGCCGGTCGCGCTCGTGGACAAGCCGTTCGAGCAGCGGCGCGACGTGATGTACCTGGACTTCTCCGCGGGCGCCGGTCACGGCCTGGTCGTCGGTGGTCCGCAGTCCGGCAAGTCGACGCTGATCCGGTCCGCCATGGCGGGCTTCGCGCTCACCCACACCCCGGCCGAGGTGCAGTTCTACTGCCTCGACTTCGGTGGCGGCGGCATGCTGGCCATGGAGGAGCTGCCGCACGTCGGCGGAGTCGCCTCCCGCCTGGACGCCGAGAAGGTGCGCCGTACGGTCGCCGAGGTCGTCGGCATCCTCAACGAGCGCGAGGAGTTCTTCCGCGCGAACAGCATCGACTCCATGGGGACGTACCGCCAGCGGCGCGCCGCCGGTTCCTACCCGGACCAGAAGTGGGGCGACGTCTTCCTCATCATCGACGGCTGGGGCACGTTCAAGACCGACTACGAACAGCTCGACCCGGTCATCCTGGACATCGCCAGCCGCGGTCTGGGCTTCGGCATCCACCTGATCCTCGGCGCCTCCCGGTACACCGAGGTGCGGCCGGCGCTGCGCGACCAGCTGCTCAACCGCGTCGAGCTGCGGCTCGGCGACCCGATGGAGTCGGAGTTCGACCGCAAGCGCGCGGAGAACGTGCCGATGGGCCGGCCGGGCCGTGGCCTGTCCCCGGAGAAGCTCGACTACCTGGCCGCGCTGCCGCGTATCGACGGCAACTGCGAGCCGGAGAGCCTCAGCGAGGGCATGGCGCACCTGGTGGCCACCGTCAAGGAGCACTGGCAGGGCGAGCCCGCCCCGAAGGTGCGGATGCTGCCGACGCTGCTCCCGGCGAGCGACCTGCCCAAGGGCGGCGACTACCCGGAGCACGGCATCGCGATCGGTGTCGACGAAACCACGCTGTCCCCGGCGTTCGTCGACTTCGAGACCGACCCGCTGCTGGTCATCTACGGCGAGAGCGAGTCCGGCAAGTCCTCGCTGCTGCGTCTGATCGCCAAGCAGATCTCGGAGCGCTACTCCTCCGACAAGGCGCTCATGGTGGTCTCCGACTACCGGCGCGCGCTGCTCGGTGAGATCCCCGAGAGCCACATGTACAAGTACTGCGCCGCGGGACCGCAGCTCCAGGAGGTCATCACCGGGCTCGCCGGTTCCCTGGGCCGCCGGATGCCGGGGCCGGACGTCACGCCGGAGCAGCTGCGCAACCGCAGCTGGTACGACCTGCCGGACGCGTTCGTGATCGTGGACGACTACGACCTGGTGGCGACCAGCAGCGGCAACCCGCTGCAGCCGCTGCTGGAGTACCTGCCGTTCGCCCGCGACCTGGGCCTGCGCCTGATCCTGGCGCGCAGCTCGTCGGGTGCGGGACGGTCCTCGTTCGAGCCGGTGATGCAGCGTACGAAGGAGCTGGGCGCCCAGGGCCTGATCCTTTCGGGCGACCCGGGCGAGGGTCCGCTGATGGGCAACATCAAGGCGACCAGCCTGACGCCGGGCCGCGCGCAGTTCATCACGCGCAAGCGCGGGGCCCAGCTGGTGCAGACCGGGTGGCTGCCGACGAACAGCGGCTGACGGGGGCATGGGGCGGCTGGACGGGCCGCCCCGTGCACGAAAGACGGTGGGGCGCCTCTCCTTCGGGAGGGGCGCCCCACCGGCGTTCCGGGGCCGCTACGGGGCCGGGTGACGGCGCAGAGCGGATGGCTGACGGGGGCGTGGGGCGGGATGGACGGGGCGCCCCACGCGCAAAGCCTGACGGAGACGTGAGGCGGCTGCACGGGCCGCCCCACGCGCAAAGGACGATGCGCCGCCTCTCCCTCGGGGGGGCGCCCCACCGCCGTTGCAGGGCCGCTACAGGCCCGGGTGACGGCGCGCCGGGCTCAGCCGAAGGCGCCGTGGCGGCGGACGTCGGGTTCCTTGGCCGCCTTGTCGGGCTGTTTGCCGGCGTCGCCCCCGGGGGCGGGCTGCGGGGCGTCCGTAGCCTTGCCCGCCGCTCCGGTTCCGCTGGGCTTCTCGCCGGAAGCCTTGGTGGGCTTGACGCCCGGAGCTGCCGGATCGGCAGGGGCCGCGGACCCGGCCGGCTTGGCCGCCGTCCCCGGCGTGGCGCCGGAGGCGCCCTCGTCGGCCGCGGGCTCTCCCGTACGTACGCCCTTGGCCACGCCCGCGCCGCCCCGTGCGCTCTTCGCGTCACCGTCCCGCGGCGGGCCGAAGGGGTCGGGCCCCGCGGGCGCGTGGGAGGTCTCCCACCGGGCCGTGACTGGGGGCCGCTGCCCCTGGCCGCCGCCCTTGCCGCCCTTACCGCGGAAGGCGCCGCCGAGCGACGTGGCGAGCTGGCCCAGGGCCATGAAGCCGTACGCGGTCTGCGTACCGGACGACTGGGCGCCGTCGTCCTGAGAAGGAGCCGGCGCGGACTCGTGAGCGCCGGAGCCCGCGCCCGCGTGCGCCTCCTTGTCCTGGGAGGCGGCGTTCTCCAGGTCGGCGGCGGCCAGTTCGAAGACCGGCAGCGTCTCGTCGACGGACCGCTTGAGGCGGTGCCACTCCGCCGCGAACGCCTCGCCCGCCGGCCCCTGCCAATTGGCCGCCGCGGCCTCGCCCACGTGCCGGTCCAGGCCCCGTACGAGGCCGTCCAAGTGCTTGCCCATGTCCCGCCAGCCCGCCGCCGCCTCGTGCAGGGCCTGGGGGTTGCGCCGCTCGGTCACCGGACCTCCCGGATCGTCTCGACCAGCTCCGTCTCGGCCGCGTCGGTGGCCACGGCAGTCTCCCTGATGCCGCCGGCCACCTCCGCCAGCCGCTCCCGCAACTGTTCGAGGGCGCGCTCGGCCTGCTCGTACAGCTCCAGGTACGGACCGGCCGCCGCCCGCGAGCCGAACCCGTCGCTCAGCGCCTCGGCGTCGGTGCGCCGTCTGAAAGCGGTCAGCTGCCGGCCCAGGTCGTCCGCGGATATCTCGAACTGCGTACCGAGCTTGTGCAGCTCCCCGGTACTGATCCGGACCTCGTCTGACATCTTTTCTCCCCGAATTGTTTGGCGCAGCTCGAATGACGCGGCTCGAATGGCGCGGCGACCTGCCGGACAAGGCCCCAGGTCTAGCACACCCGATAGCGGCCGACCGCCGCGGCCGAAGCGGCGGGACGGCGGCACGGTGGAAGGAAAAAGGGACCAATATCCCGCAATGCCAACAACCCTCCTTGACGAGCCGTTCGGATCCGTCATTAGACTCTTGACGCCGGTGCAGCACACGCGGTTGCTGTACCACCGAGTTCACCGGGGGCAGAAGACATGAGCGGTATGAGCGGCGCGGGCAATGAGCGGCAGATCCAGGAAGAGGATCTGATGGACGTGGCCCAGGATCGCGAGCAGGCGCACCGGCTGCGCAAGGCCCTGCAGACGCTGGCCACCAACCCCAATGTCGGCGGAAAGCTCCAGGAGATGGCCCAGGAGGTGCTCTCCGGGCGGATCGGCATGAAGGACGCCATCCAGTCCGAGGAGTACATGGGCGCGATCGGCGACCGCATGAACGAAATGCGGCGGGCGGCCGAGAACCAGACCCAGGCCGAGCGGGAGGCGTCCCGCGAGCAGTTCGCGAAGTGGCAGAAGGAGCAGGAGGAACAGGAGGCCCGGGAGCGCGCCGAGCGCGACGGGCCCTCGGGCGCCATCGTGACCGGACGGCGGGGCGGCCGGGGCGGCACCAGCCACCGCAACTGAGCGGCGGTTCCCGGCTGTTCAAAGCCGGGCGCGCGTCTTTTCGCTCCCGTGCACGGCGGACCGTACGCCATGCACGGGATTCCTCTCGGGTACGGGCCTGCGGCACCTTCGACGGCTTCGGCCCCGATTCACACCTTGTATTCCCGCTCGTCCGCCGCCCGGCCGACGATTGATCACGTACGCCGGTATCCGATCGACTCTGAACGGCACTTGCCGGTTCGCATCGAGTTCTCGACCGGCATTGCTATCGTGCGCGGTCGCGTGCCGGAGAAGCGCACGCGGGAGAGAGCGGAGCAAAATGCCACAAATTCGGGTGCTCAGTAAGGGCGCGCGGATCACGGCGGGCGCCTTGTGCCTGCTTTTCCTTCTGCACACCCTGTACTGGCTGGGACACGATCTTGTATCGACCGGTCCTGGCCTCCTGTGGAATTTGTGGACCGGCGGCACTTCGGTGGGCGGCGGCCGTGGTCCGGGTTCCGGTGGCCTTACGGACGACGGCTATCCGGTCTCGACTCCGTACGAGGTGGGTCTCGCCCTGGTGCAGGGAGCCGCCGTGGTCACCGCGTTCGCCGGGAGGCGGGTGGCCGGCGGCCTGCTGGCGGTGGCGACGGTGCTGACGCTCTCCCTGCGCGTACAGGCCATCGTCAGCACCGGCAGCCACACCTCGACCAACCGCTGGTTCATCGGCCTGGAGGGCGGCTACAGCAGCGACTCGACCCTCGGGGCAGTCTTCCTCTCCTCGGGTGCGCTGGTGCCGCTGACGCTCATCGCGGCCGTCGTGCTGCTGGCCGGCATGCGCACCTGGCCGCGGCCCGGCGCGGACGCCGGTCCGCCTCCGACGCGCCCCGCCGCGCCGGCGGGCCCCGTGTCCGCCATCGCGCTGGGCGCGTCCGCGCTGCTCTGGCTGATCTGGATCTGTTATGTCATGGCGCAGGCCCTCGGCAGCGGGGACGGAGTCCCGCTGGACGTCATATTCACCGGCCGTGGCCTGCTCGTCGGCTTGCTGGGACTGGCGCCCGGCTGGGCCTGGGCGACCTTCCTGCCGCTGGCCGCGGTCGGCGCACTGCTGGCCGCCACCCGCCGGGTCTCCGCGCGCGGCTTCGCCATCGGCACGGCGCTGGTGGTGCTGCCGGTCAGCTTCCTGAGCATGTGCGCCTACCTCCGTACGGGAACGCTCTTCGACCTGGGTGACCTCGCGCCCTTCGGGGCACTGCTGAGCCGGGCGCAGATGCTGGTGCATCTGGCCGGTTCGATCGCGGTGCTCGCGCTGATGGGGCGGCGCGGCGAGCCGGCCCAGCCGGGAATGCCCGGGATGCCGGGTGCGGGCCTGCCGGGCTACGCGGTGCCCGGGGCGCCGGGGTTCATGGGTGCTCCCGCGTACGGGAATCCGGGCGGGCCGGTGCCTGGTGCGCCGGGGCCTGGCGCACCGATGCCCGGCGCACCAGGGCCTGGTGGATACGGCGGGTACCAGCAGCCTCCGATCGGCCCGGCGCCAGGCGGCTACCCGGGGCCCGCAGGACCTCCGCCCGCAGGCCCTCCGGCACCCGGCGGGTATCCGCCGCCGCAGGGCGGTTTCGGTCCGCCGCCCACCGGCTGACCTGGGGCTCCGCGGGCGACGGCGGCGGTGTCAGTGCCGGATCGTAGGATCGGCCCGAGTCGGAGAACCGAGGACGGGGCACGGGGAGCAACGGGGCACGGGAAGCACGGAACGCACGGGCGTCCGAAGCGGCGCGGGAAGCACGGAACGCGCGGGCGACGGACGCGGCGCGGACAACGGGAACAGCACGATCGGCGAAGATCGGCACAGCAGGACGGTCAGTCGGCACATACGCCGATCCACGACGGTAAAGGGCGAAGGATTCATGGGGGACGAGGAATTCATGAACGCCTCGGACGAGGAGCGCGGCGGTGCGGTGGGGTATGCGCCCCACCCGCACATCGGCGGCCGCACCGCCGTGCTGCGCGCGCTCGCCGCGTGGCGCATGCAGTGGCCCGGCGCGCCGCGCGTCGTCGTGCTCACCGGAAGCCCCGGCAGCGGCCGTTCGCGCCTGATGACCGGCTTCCTCATGCTGTGCGACCCGGAGTACCGCAAGCGGCTGCCGCTGGACGACCTGGACCCGACGATCGTGCCGCCCGACCTGCCCGCGCCCGCCGTGCCGGATCCCCGGGGGCTCACCTCGGACCAGCTCCTGTGGACCCTCGCCGACCACTACGGCCTGGGCGCCGCCCGCACCGCCGACATCGTTCCCGAACTCGCCGCCGCTGACCCGGTGATGGTCGTCGTTCCGGACGTCGACCGGGCCGGACCGGTGCGTGCCGCCGACGAACCCGCCCGTCTGGTGCGGGAGGTACTGAAGCCGCTCGCGGCGACCGGGACCGTCCATCTGCTCGCCGACGTGCCGCGGGAGCTGGCCGCCGAGGTGATCGAGTCGCTGCCGGCCGGGCAGGGCCAGGTCATCGACCTGGACGAGCCGCGCTGGGCCGACCCGGCGGGGCTGGTCCTCCAGGTGGAGACGTCGCTCGACCCGAGGTTCGGGGCCCCGGCACTGCCGTACACCGAAGATCCAAGCGCGCGCCGGGCGCTGTCCGAGGCCATCGCGGAGCGCGCCGGCGGCAGCCGGCTGACCGCGCAGCTCGCCGTGCAGTGCATCCTCATGCGGCCCGAGGGCTTCGACCCGGCCGACACCTCCCTGCTGCCGGGCAGCGCGGGCGAGGCCCTGGACTGGCACGCGCGGCGGCTCGGCGCCGATCCGCAGACGCTGCGGCTGATGCTGACCCCGCCGGCGCTCGCCGAGGGGGACGGGCTGCCCATCGAGCTGTGGGGCGCCCTGGCGAACGCCGTCGCCGGGCGCGACATGAGCCGTGAGATCGCGGAGGGGATGCTGCTCGCAGGCCCGTTCGTCGAACCGGTGGAGGTGCCGGTGGAGGAGCCGATGGAGGTGCCGGCGGAAGGCGCGTCTGCGGAGCAGGACGGTGAGGCCGCCGGCAGCCGTACGCTGCTGCGCCTCGTCCACCCCGGTGTCGCCGACGCCATACGGGCAGGTTTGGCCGACGTTCGGGACGCGCAGACCCGTATCGCCATGGCGCTGCTGGAAGCCGTACCGCAGCAGGACTGGTCCCGGGCCGACCCGTACGTCCGCGACCACCTCGCCGCGCACACCCTGGCCGCCGGTCTGCTGCCGCAACTGCTCACCGACCCGGCCCTGTTCGCGCACGCCGACCCGGTGACGCTGCGGGCGGCGGTCGAGGCCGTCCCGTACGACGCCCTGGGCGCTCCGGCGCGTACGTACCTGCGCACGGCCCCGCTCCTCACCCGCTCCCAGGCACCGGTCGGCATGCGCGCCGCGCTCCTGGAGACGGCTTTCGTCGAGGACGGCCTCGGGCCGTACGCCGACGCGCTGCACGCCCTCGACCTGGACCTGCCGTGGCGCACCCTGTGGAGCGAGCCACTGCCCGGCGCCACCGACGTCACGGTCGGCAGCCTGCCGCAGGCTCCGGCCGACGGGGCACCGTCCGCGGGCCCCACGGACGGCGGCCCGGAGAGCGATGCGGGTGCGCCGGCCTCCGGCGCGCTGCCGGTCGCCGTCGTCCTCGTCCCCGAGGACACCCCTGGCTCGCGTACGGTCCCGGCCGGTGACGCGGGGACGGGCGGCACCGCCGTGCTCGTCCACCCGCTGCTGAGCCCGGGGTACGTGGACGCCGACCCGGCGCTGATCCTGCGCCCCTCGGAGGACGCACGGGCCGCCGCACCGCTCGCGCTGAGCCGCGGCGCCGACTACCTCCGGGTGTGGGACCGGCGGCGCCGGACGGTGGTGGCCGCCCTGATCAGCGACACTCCCTTCACGGGAGCCGACCTGTCGCCCGACGGCGTGCTCGTCGTCGCCACGGCGCGCGGCGTGAAGGCGTTGCAGATACCGCTGCCGGAGCCGGTACCCCTGCCGGAACCGGCAGGGGACGCCTCCGCGCCCGGCGACTCCGTACCGGCTCCCGCCGCCCCCACAGGCCCCACCGCTCCCTCCGACCCCGCCCATCCAGCCGACACCCCCGCCGGCCCGCACGGCCGCGAAGGAGACCGCTCGTGATCACCCAGGCGCAGGCCCAGGCCACCGCCGACCGCTGGCTCAACCCCGAGGGGCACCAGGGCCCGCCGCGCCAGGTCGGCATGCAGGAGTTCGACCTCGGCTGGGTGGTGTGGGCCGTTCCGCCGCCGCCCGAGGTCGATCCGGTGACCGGTCAGCGCCGGCCGCCGGCCGAGGTGGGCGCCGCCTGCGGCGTCGTCGACCGGGCCAGCGGCGAGCTGACGGTCTGGCCGTCCGTACCGGTCGACGAGGTCGTACGGATGTACCAGCAGAAGCACGGCGCGGGCGGCGCTCCCGCCCCGGCCCCCGCCGAGCCGCCGGTCACCGGCCCCGGCAATACCGCCGTCGCCACCTACCGCGACCCGGCGAGCGGCGAGGAGACCAACCTCGTGCGGGTCTCCGGCCCCGGCCTGCCGCCCGCCGAGTACCAACTCGCGGACGAGCTGCGGCGCATCGGCGTACGCGGCGAGGACGTGAGCGCCGTCCACACCGACCTCCGCCCGGCGCTGCTCCCCGGCGGCTACACGGGCGACTTCGTCTTCCGCGCCTTCCCGAACGCCCGGTTCTCCTGCACCGAGGGCTACGGCATGGCGTCCGAGCAGCGCGCCGAGGGTGTCGCCGGGCTGCTCCGGCACGTCGAGATGATGCACCAGCTCGCCGGTCAGCAGCCGCCGCCGCGCCCGCACCGCCTGCCGGTCCCGTCGCCCGACAGCGTGCCGCGCGCCGAGCCCGTACGCGACGTGGCGCTCGGCAAGCAGCTCGCCGAGGTGTTCGGCCCGCAGGGCGTGCTGCGTCCGGACGCCGACGACATCGCGAACACCCGGCTGCCCGAGGCCGCCAAGAAGACGCTGACCTGGGCCGGGCTGCCCGTGGAGGTGCCGTACTTCTTCACTGCCGACCAGGCGGACCGGGCACCGGCCGGCGGCCTGTTCACGGACGCGGCGACGCATCTGCGCGCGATCGGCACCGAGGCCACCGAGGAGACGCTCGGCAATCTGGCGGGCCATGTCCGCATCGGCACGGACGGCAGCTATGTGGTCACCGTCCAGTGCACGGCACCGGAGGAGAGCCAGGCGCTGATCGGCGCCGTGTGGGCGGTCCAGCCGTCCACGGGCGGCGGCCGGTTCGTCAACGCCTCCCTCGCGGCGTTCCTGCAGTCGCTGGCCCTGCTGACGACCACCCGGCAGCAGATGCGGGGCATGGACCCGCGCGCGGCGGGGGCGGCGGTCGCCGCCTTCCAGGAGCAGCTGGTCGCGATCGACGCGTGGTCCCTGGACAGCGACAAGAACTGGTGGTCCCTGATCGTCGAGCAGATGTGGCACGGCCTGTTCTGATCATTCACGGCCCGCCCTGACCGCTTTCGATCACCGCCGACCGGAACACTACGCGTGCGTTCCGGTCGGCGGCCGTCCGTTCAGGGCAGCAGCAGCCAGTCCGCGGCGAGGGCCGCCGCCAGCCCGACACCCAGCAGCCAGCTGCCCAGCCGCGTACGCCCGTTCCGGCTCAGCTCGATCACGATCCCGCACAGGATCAGTGCGGCCCCGTACACCCCCACGACCAGGACCGACGTGCGGCTCGCGAGACGCACCACGAGCACCACGGCCATCGCCGCCATGAGCACGGAGGCCAGGACGACGCGCACCCGGCGGGCCTGACGAGGCGTCAGGCTTCCGAGGCGGCCGGGCAGGGGCTGTTCATCGGCGGGTGCGTCCATGAGCGGGAATGGTACGGGACGATTGTTCGGGGGCGCAGGGGCTCCCGAGCGGCACACGTGGCGCCGCCGTACGGAACTTTCCCGATCGCTACGGAACACCCCGTACCGCTTCGGAACAGTTCACTTCGCTCGGAACAGTTCACTTTGGTCCGGAGGCGTTCGCTCCGCTACGGAGGAGTTCGCTCCGTTACGTGAAGAAGAGCACCGCCCCGGACAGCACCGCGCCGATCAGCCCCGCGGCCATCACTCCCACCATCAGCGTGCGCAGCACCCCGGCACCGACCGACCGCCAGGCGTCGTCGAAGGACGGGGCGCCCCGGAACCGGTAGCCGGTCACGGTGCAGAGCACGCCGAGGACCAGGACGACCAGGCCGCCGCAGAGGCACAGCACCCCGTTGGCGAGCCGGTTCCAGCTGTGCTGCACATAGCTGGAGCGGCCGACCTGGCGGACCTCGATCAGGTCGCCCTCCTTGAACTTGTGCCAGGAGTCGACGCTGGCGTTCAGGTCCTTGGTCCGGCCGTCGTCGGACCGGAACGTGCCGTAGCACTGGATGTCGCGCGTACGGTTCCCGGAGTGCTGCTTGTTCGCGTAGTGGTAGTCGGTGGCGCACGCCTCCACCGTGATCTTGCCGGGGCTGCCGTCCACCCACACCGAATACGGGCCCACGTAGACGCCGACCGCGATCAGCAGGAGCCCGGCCAGGAGAACACCGACACCGATCAGTCGCCCCAGACCACGGTTCACCCCGTCCCGCACACCCGGCGCGTTGTTCCCACTGGACGCATGGGACGCGCCTGACCTGGTGTGTTCCGACTGTGCTGCCATGGTCAGCGATCCTTTCCAGGGGCGTGCGGAGGAGCGGGACGAGCAAAGCGCGCAGCGGCATGCGGAACATGCCGACGCGTGCCGGGTGTACGGGCTTCTGCGACGTGCCCGAGCCTACGGCCCGTACGCACCCGCCCGGTCGGCCAGGCGGCCCGCAGTGTCACCCGTAATGCTGCAAAAAGAGAAAGACGGCTGCACCAAGGATGCCCATCCCGGCGACGGACAGCAGCAGCGGGCGCAGCACGAACCCGCCGGGCAGCCCGTCCCAGCTGTCCGCGAACGACCGCCCCCAGCGCGCGCCGAAGCCGGTCAGCAGGCAGAACACGCCCGCCGCGAGCATCGGCAGCGCGACCCCCACCCCGGCGAGGTTGCCCCAGGCATGCTTCCATCCGGCGGCCACGTACGTTCCGCCGTTCCCGG
Source organism: Streptomyces sp. NRRL F-5755 (assembly GCF_001279365.1). NCBI lineage: Bacteria > Bacillati > Actinomycetota > Actinomycetes > Kitasatosporales > Streptomycetaceae > Streptomyces > Streptomyces sp. NRRL F-5755. Next base: position 25,876 of record NZ_LGCW01000252.1, read on the forward strand.
TCTGGACGGGGACCCGGGTACCCGGCGGGTACACCGCGTCGGGGTGGAAGGTACCGAACGGATTGACACCGCCGGTACCGGAGGCGCTGCCGCCACCACCGCGGTCACCGCTGTCGCCGTCCCGGGCGGGGCGGAAGGCGCCGGTGCAACTGATCGTTCTGCCCGAGCGGCGGCTGCCGGCGGCCGGGTAGTGCTCGTGGCACTCCTCGACCGTGTACGTGCCGTGGGTACCCGTAATCCCGGCAGCGAGAGCCGCCTCCTTGGCAGAGATCGCACCGGCCATCACCCCCAGTACCAGCAGGACGAGCCCGACGGCGCGCCCCAGCACGTAGCGGGCGGCGTTACGGCGGCTGGTCACCGCCGCCAGCCCCCGGCGCAGCGCCCCGACCGTAGCCAGCGGCCCGCGGTGATCTGTCGCAGACCTCATCGGACGATCCCGTCCACGAGCAACGCGGCTCCCACGCCGAGAGCAGCCAGCCCGCCGACCCCGGCCAGGACGTAGCGGACCACCACTCCCCCAGGCACGCGGCGCCATGCTTCTCGGACCCCCGGACCGCGGCGACTGCCGAATCCGGTCAGCAGGCAGAACAGACCCGCCACGACCGCACACACCGCGACACAGACGATCGCCAGGCTCCGCCAGATCCACTGCTCGTCGATCACGACGAACCTGTGGTCCGTCTTCTGGACCCCCAGTTCCGTGCCCGGCTCGAACTTGGCCGGGGTCTCGACCGTCGCGTCCTCCACGGCGGCGCCGCCCCGGTCGGCGCGGAAGGTGCCCGTACAGGTGTCGACGGGCCGCGCGTGCCGATGCCGGGACGAGCCGACGCGCTCGAACTGCGTACGGCACTCCTGGACGATCAGCGTGCCGGCGTCGCCCTTATGGCCGTTGGGGTAACTCATGTCCGCGGCAGTCACCCCGCCGAAGAACACCCCGGCGAGAACGAGACCGGCACCGACGACCCTGCCCGCGGAAGAGTGCCGTCGGGCCGGGGAGCGCGGGCGTATGAAGGGCTGCGTTGGCATGAGGCACCGTGTTGCTGTGGAGGACAGTTCATGAGTGCGGGGCGGTTGGGGCGGCTGCTCGGTGTTGGTACGGCCGGAGCCGCGTGACCGGACGATGGGCCGGGCCGGGCCGTACGACCGGACGGATGCATGGCCGGGGCGGCCGGATCGGCTGCGAAGCCGAGGCGACCGGGCGGAACGCGAGGCCGGGTGGGCCGGTGATCCGCGCCATCCGTACGACCGGGCAGGGCGCACGGTGGCCGCCCCATGCGGTCTGTGCACCGCGTACTTCCGAGGCGCACAACCGCTTGACCGGGCAGGTACCGAAACTTAACCACCTCTTTCCCCGTCCGCACCACTCCCCTCCCGCCCTGCATTCCTACGGCCATCCACACCCCACCCCGGGCAATCCCCCAATTTTCGATCCGCATTCGACCGGATTCACCGAACCCCTTACCCCTCAACCGCCTCTCATCAACGCCCTGTTGTCCCCACTTTCGCCACCACTGTCCCCTCGCTGAGCACCGCCGCCAACCCGGTGGCCGCCCTCATGGGCCGCCTTGACATGCCTGCGTTAAGAGCGCATAAAGTGGCCACGCTGGACGTGTCGAGAGCGAAACGCGCCAAGCACGAATGACAGGGCAATGACGGGGGCCGTGATGGCGGACAAGGCATTCGACGTAGATCCCGACGTGCTGCGCACACAGGGTCATGCGTTCGTGAACATCGGCACGGAGTTCACCAAGGCGGCCAAGAAACTGAAGGACGACCTGGAGGGCCTTGGAAAGCCCTGGGAGGACGCGGACTTCGGCGCCGTCTTCGACACCATCTACACACCGATCCGCGACGGCATGTTCGAATCCATGGATTCCCTGGGCGAACGCCTCGAAGACATCGGCGACAAACTCCAGGGCATGGCCCGAACGTACACAGCGTCCGACGAACAGGGCGTCCACGTCGTCAGCTCGGTCCAGCGCCCCGCCATTTGAGGCACCCGGCGGCGGGCAGCCCACACCGTACGGACCGCCGCACGGACCACACCAGGCCGCCGGCCCGGCCCACCTGGCCAACCGCCCCTGGCGCCCGCCCCACCCTGCGGCCCGCCGCCTACCCCCGCCCCCTCTCCACGCTCTGATCAGCACCAACACCAAGCCCAAGAACGACACTCCAGCCGCGCACGGCTGCTACCGCAGGGGGGACGATCACTGTGTCACTGACACTGCCGAGCGAGGTCGCCTGGGTCCTCGGGCTCCTCGGGTACGACTGGCCGGAGGCCGACGAGGACGCGCTCTTCAAATGCGCCGAAACCTGGCGCACCTTCGCCGCCCAGGTAGAGCAGGCGGCTTCGCAGGGCGGGTCAGCAGCAAATGAGGTGGTCGCGGCCAATACGGGCGAAGCGGTCGAAGGATTCACCAAGGAGTGGGGCGCTTTCTCCGGCGGCTCCGGATCCGACCATTATCTGCGCGACGCCCAACTGGCCGCCGAAGTCATCGCCCTGGCCTTCGATACGGCGGCCATCGCCGTACTCACCGGCAAGATCGCGATCATCGCCCAGCTCGTCATCCTCGCCGTGGAACTCATTGCCGCGCAGGCCGCCGCCCCGTTCACGTTCGGCCTTTCCGAAGCCGGCGCGGCGGGCGCCACACAGCTCACCCGCGTCGCCGTCCGTGAAATCCTGAACAAGATCAAACAAGAGGTCGTCCAGGCAGCCACCAAGGCCATGGAACACGCGACGATGGACGCCATCAAGAAGATGGCGAAGAAGGCCGTGTCCAAGGAAGCCCGGCAGCTGGCGATGGACTACGCCAAGAAGACGGTCAAGGACACGGTCAAGGAGACCGTCAAGGACAAGGTCGTCGAAGAGGGCAAGGCGAAGGCCACCGAAGCCGCCACGGAAATGGGGCAGAACGTCGCCCAGCAGGGCATCGAGAACCATTTCGGCGCCCGCGACGGCATGGACTGGGGCGAAACCGCCGACATCGGCAAGGAAAAGGCCGGCGAATACGTCGACGGCCTCAAGGAAGGCGCCCAGAGCCTGGCCGACCCCCAGACCTACGTCGACCACACCAAGGAAGACCTCACCAACCGCGGCCTCGACTCGGCCCAGAAACACGTCGACAACCGAACCGGCGGCGCCGCCACGCGCCATCAAGACGTCACGGACGGTGCGAAGGATTCCGTGCGGGCTGTGTTTGGGTGAGAGTGCTGGGCTGAGGGTTCGAGCGGGGTCACCCGACTGTGGGACGTCGCCGCGGCGATCCGGGTCGGCCGACGCCAGCCGTTCGCATGGGCCGGGCGTTACCCGTAGAACTAGCGGCGCAACCCAACCCGCGGCCGTGTAGCCAGTGCCGCCGTACCGGCCGCAATCACTCAGTCATCAGCCGTGCGGGAACTCGGAGCGAGGACTCGGAGGGGGCGGCCTGGGCGGCGAGCGCCGCAGCACGCCCCGCGCCCGCCACTCCATACCCCGCCCGTCACCCTCGCCTTTCGCTCTTCGCCTCGCCCATCCCCCCTCATGCCGCCGTTCGCACGACAGACGGGCTTGAGCAGCCGGCCCCGCGGGCACTGCCGCGCACCCTCAACGAGCCCCGCCCGTACGCCCGCCAATCGCACTCGAACCGGCCTGAGCGACCGAAGCACGAGCGCCGCGCGCCGTCACCCCACCCGCCATGCCAATGCCGCGCGATCAGCCAAAGACAGCGCGCACGTCCTCAGCATCACGACCTCCCGCACCTCCAGCCCTTTCCACCCCTCTCCCCTCCCTCACCCCCTCAACATCTCCCGCTCCCTCTTCCGCCTCTCCCCTCCCACGCCGAAGGCCGTCCCTCGCCTTCGTCGCCAGCGCATCGTTGCCCGCCTCCGTCGCCCCGTCGACCAGCCGATCCCGATGCATTGCAGGGTCGAGAAGTCCGGCCAAGCCGCCCTCCCTCTCCCCTCCGCCGCTCGGCGCTCCGACCACATACTCACCAGGCTTGAACGCCCCGCCTTCGACCGCACCGAACTGCTTCCCGAATTCCTCCTTGGCGCCGTCCAGCGTGTCCCCCAGGTCGACGCCATCACGAGCACCGAAGTGGCTCTCGACACCTTGCTGGACGATGTCCTGCCCGGCCCCGGTCACGATGTCCGTGGCCTTCTCCTTGGCGGGATCGACAACGACGTCCCTGACGGCCTTCTTCGCATAATCCGTCGCGAAGTCCTTGACCTGCTTCCTCACAAAGTCCGAGGCGATCTTCTTCACACCCTTCTCCGCGGCTTCCGCCATCGCCTTGGTGATCGCCTCGACTACCTCCCGCCTCAGCGTGTCCAAGAGCCGTCTCACCGCGAGACGGGTGGCCTGAGTCACCCCCAGTGCGCCCACCTCGGAAAGCCCGAGCGTGAACGGAGCGGCAGCCTGCGCCGAGATGAGCTCGACAGCCAGCACGACGAGCTGCACAATCACCTCGACCTTGGCCGCGAAAACCGCAGCGGCCGCCACTTCGAAAGCCACCCCGATCACACTGGCCGCGACCTGCGCGTCGGGCAGGTAAGCGCCCGCCCCGCCGGAGAAGTCTTCCCAAGTCTCCGAAAAGCGGCTCACCGCCTCACCCGAGTTGGCGGAAGCAACCTCTCGTACGACTGATTCACCCTGCCCATCGGTCCGCCCGACCTGAGCCGCGAACTCCAGCCAGGCCCGCCCGCACTCCATGAGCTTGTCCTCGTCCGCCTCGGGCCAGGAGTACCCGAGCAGATCGAGCACCCACACGACCTCACCGGGCAATGTCAGCGCCACGGTCACCGCCCTTCGGGACGCGTCCCGCCACCACTACCCCCAAGGCGAAGAGTACGAACGCGACACCTGCCCGACGCAATGCACCCCGCCCCGCTCCGCCGTCTCATACCTCCTAGCCATTTCCTGCAGTTTCTCCCCCACCCCCTCCATCCGTTTCCCGAGCGAGTCCATGGACTTGAACATGCCGTCCCGAACCGGCTCATAAATCATCGCGAAGGTCTCGGCGAATTCCGCACCACACCACGGCTCCCCCAGCCCCTGCAAAGTCGTCTGCAACCGTTTTGATGCAACCCCGAACTCCACCCCGATCTCAGCGAACTCCCGCCCCTGACGCCGAAGCCCATCCGAATCGACATCGAACGCGTCACTCATCACAAACCCCCATTCGCGATCCGCCTCGCCGCATCGACGAACATCACGCCCGCCAGCGGCTCAAGATGCCGCGAGCCTTCCACGTCCCCACCCCGGCAGCAATCGCTCCCCTCTCACCCCCGCCGCTTCATCCACACACCCCGAAGAAACCTTTATCGCCCACACTCACGCGCCACCGAAACAGGCCCCTATCCCACCCCCTCCACAAACCGAACACTCCCGCCCACCTACCACCCACCATCTGATCCCCACCCCCAACAAACCCATCATCAACAGAACCAGTACCAACAAAAACCGCCATTGCTCATCCGAGTGAACGACTATCACACCACTGACAAGACACACCTACCTCCGTGTCGCTCCACCCCGCCCCGCCCCAAACAAGCCAAAGGGGCCCGCACCAGGCTGCGGGCCCCTTCTCGTTGGCTTCTCCAGCCGCGGCTACTGCCCCGGAGGCTGAGCGGGCGGAGCCGACGGGTATGAACCGTAGGGGTTCGGCTGCTGCTGGTACGGGCCGGGCTGGTGCGGCGGGTAGCCGACGTTGCCACCGGGACCGCCGTAACCACCAGGACCACCGGACGGCGGACCACCGTTGTTCTTCTTCCGCCGAACCACAACGATGACGACCACGAGCAGCGCCACGATCACGACCAGCACAAGACCGATGATCACGATAGGCGGAACCCCGATACCGCTGCTCCCACTCGCCTTCTGCTCACCGGCTTTGCCGGCAGCGGCCCCGTCATTACCCGCCGACGTCGGGTCCTGCACCTCAGGAGCCTTGAGCGGCCCGTACTTGGAACCAGCCGGAATGTTCTCGGTCAACGCGCGGTACGGGCGGATGGTGCCATAGCCGTACTTGGGACTCGGCGTACTGATACCGGACTTGCCGTCAGGAGTGATCGCCGTCTTCGTCAGACGATTGGCCACCTGGCCGGCAGTAAGGTCCGGAAACTTGGAGCGAACGAGCGCAGCGGCAGCGGACACGTATGCCGTGGCGTCGGACGTCCCGTCGGCCTGGCGGTACTTGGACCCGAGGCCAGCGGAGTAGATGCCTTCCCCGGGGGCGAGAAGGCGAACATGCGGCCCGTAGTTCGAGTCCTTCCAGACTTGCCCGTTCTTCGCCACAGCACCGACCGCGAGAACTCCGGGAGCGGCAGCAGGGTACTGAGGGGTCCCGGTGCCGTCATTACCCATACCGGCGACGATCAGCACGTCCTTTTCCAGTGCGTAACTGATCGCGGATTTCTCCTCCTCATCGGCACGCGCTTGAACGAAGGACATGTTGACGACTTTCGCACCATGATCGACTGCGTAACGCAACGGCGCCGCAAAACCATTGCCGTGGAATGTGTCGTCGTAGTCCTTTGTGCGGATCGGGAGAATCTTGGCGTCCGGCGCCAAGCCCATGATTCCGTCCGCATTGTTGGGACCATGTCCATGAGCAGCGATCAACGCTGCCATCGCGGTTCCGTGATCGTCTTCGCTCTCCTGGTCGGCCGGCCCACCCTTGACAGCGAAGCTCTTGCCCGGAAGGACGCTCCCCCTGAGGTCAGGGTGGTTGCCGTTGACTCCGGAATCGATGACCGCCACGGTGATGTTCTTACCCGTGGATTCTTGACGGACCTTGTCGGAGCCGAAGGCACCGAGGGCCCACTGTCCGTCTCTAATGTAGTCCGCCGAAGCAGCCGGCGCGGTGCCGATGACCAGCGCTCCCGCCAAGACCGCGCCGCTCACCGCACGCAGCGTCCGCGTGAAGCTCATGCCGTACACCTCTCCTGAAACAGGACGGGGCCCACAGCCCGAGGACTGCGGGCCCCGTCTCGTCTTCGCCGGCTGTCTAGACCGACTGGTCCCTACTCGATGACCTTGGGCGCCACATTACGCTCCGGCGTCCAGGTCTCCTCGTCCTCGACGAGGTAGTCGGGGCGCTGTCCGTTCTCGCCCTTGTCCTTGCCCTTGGCGCCGTGTGCGCCCGGCGCACCGGCCATACCCGCAGGGCGGCGACCGTTCGCTCCGGCACCCGCCTGCGCGCCACCACGGCTGCGATGCAGACCGGAACCGCCCTGTGCGCCGCCACCGGTCTTGCTGCCGCCAGCGCCTCCGACCACGCCGCCCTTCTGGCGGGCCAGCGCACCGCCACGGCCGGCTCCGGTTCCGCCACGTGCTCCGGCGCCAGCACCTGCCCCGCCGCCCATACCGGGCATGCCAGGCCGACCGCTCCGGGCGCCCGTGCCGCCAGGAGCGCCGGGGGTGCCGCCCCCGATGCGGCTGGCGGACGTACCACCAGGACGTCCGCCGGACTTACCGCCTCCGGCGATACCAGGCATTCCCGGCGGGGCACCGACGTGTCCGCCGCCACCGGGACCGCCGCTGTTGAGACCGCCACCGGGAGTACCCAGACCTGGGCCACCGCCGGAAGGACCAGTGCTACTCAAGCCACCGCCAGGTCCCGACGGGCTGGGCGGGTTGAAGCTGTCGAGGCCTGTGCCGATGTTTGACGGCGCCATGCCCTTGCCGGGCTGTACAGAACCCATCCCGCCATGGATGCCGTCCGTCTTAGGAGTCTTGAGCCCGTCAGAGGAGAAGCCAGGGCCCTTACCCAGGGAACCTCCGGGGCCGCCAACGAGGGGTTTAGGCTTCTTGGCCACCGCGGCAGGCAACGGCAGAACAGGGGGGACGGTAGGGCCGGTCTCCGGGGGCGGAATGTCATTCGGGTCGTCGACACCGACCCCCCTCGCCCTACCGATCGCGGCGGCGTTGGTCCGGTAAGCGGCTCCCAGGTACTCCATGGTCGCCGCAGCCTTCAGCTGCGTTTCCTTACCGGCGGAAAGCGAATCCTCCTGGTCTTCGACGACCTGGGCTGCGCTCTTGCCCCCCGACAGGGCTGCGTCCGCCTTGGAGTCATCGCGACCACTGTCAGTCGCCCAGTCCCAGGCCCGGTCGCCCCAGCTCGGCCACTCCATCCCATCGAGGTGCTTCTTGTACTCGCTCAGCGCTTCACTCGAACGCTTCATGCCTTCACCAGCGAGCTTGGCGTACTGAGCACCGTTCTCGATGTTCTTGCTGATCTTCTCAGCGCGCTCCCGGAAAGCCTTCGCGGCGTCGCCTTCCCAGTGTTCGAGAACTTCGTTGATTGCCTTGTCGAAGAACGCCTTGATGCCGCCGCCGTTGTCACTGACAAGGCGGTTGTGCACCTGCTCCCAGGCGTGCCCGACGCCAGCCACGACCTCCGGCTTAGCATTGGCCACCATGGCCTTCAAGACTTCGAAGTCCACCTTGTGGAACTTCGTGGTGTTTTCGATCGCATAGCACTTGTCCTGCGGCGCGTACTTGCTGTCCGCGTAGCTACCCACGGCTCTGCCCCCTTTTCTGCTCAGCCTTCACAGTATTCACAGTCACAGCTCACTGATACTGGCGATTGGACGGAGTCTGGCCATGCTGCATCGCATTGCTCGTGTCCTGCTCGCGGTCCTGGTACGCGCCATGCGTCCGGGAGGTCTTCTTCGTCAGATCTTCGATCAAGTCCTCAAGCTTCTTGAGAACTTTGGTTTCAATGTGGTTCTTCAGTTCGGTGTGAGCATTCCGAAGCTCCCCCTCCTCCGAGAACCCCTTCCCCAACGCCCCCTCCGGCAGATGCGTCCCGCTCTTCGCCTTGCCCGAAGCTCCTTGCATGTCCTTGAGGACTGCGTTGAGCTTCTTCACCACTTCATCCAACCGATCGAGATCGACGCGGTAGGAATCGTTAGCCATGATTGGCCTCCCCGTTCGAGTTGTAACCGGTCTTGCGGCGCCAGTCGCGCAGTGCGATCGAGGTGCCGACGACCGTGGCGACGGCCAGTGCGCCGCCGCCGATGATGTAGATGGCGATGCGGGTCTGCCGTTCCTCGGGGCTTTCGCCGATGGTGAGGACGGCAGGCTGGATGTTGGCGCCGGTGGCGGCGGAGTCGGAGTTGGTGTCCGGCTTGGGCTCTTCGGTCGGCTTGGTGTTGTCGTTGAGGGCCGCTACGGGGTCGACGATGCCCCAGCCGATGTTGTGGTCGCGGTTCTTGCGTACGCGTTCGGCGGTCTTCTCCAGGTGCCAGATGATCTCGCGCGGCTTCCACTCCTGGTGTTCGGCCTTGTTGCGGCCGATGAGGAGGGCCGCGGCGCCGGCCGCGTAGGGGGCGGCGAAGCTGGTGCCCTGGTCGACGCAGTTGCCGCCCTTGGGGACGGTGGAGACCATGTCCACACCGGGGGCGGCGATGTCGACGAAGGAGCCGGCCTGGGAGAACGGGGCGCGCTCGTTGTTGCGGTCGGAGGCGCCGACGGCCAGGACATTGGAGTTCTCGAAGGCGGCGGGATACATGCTCTGCTCGGCGCCGCTCGCGCCGCCGTTGCCCGCCGAGGCGACGATGAGGACGTCTTTGGCCTCGGCGTTCGTGATCGCTGCGCGCAGCGGGCCCAGGAGCGCGGGATTGGCGTTGGTGCCCTGCGAGATGTTGATGATGTCGACGCCTGCGGCGACCGCGTCGTTGACGGCTTTGGCCAGGCTGTCGGCCGTACCGCCCTTTTCCTTGTCCGTCTGTTGGAAGGGGATGATCGTCGCGCCCGGGGCGATGCCGTAGAAGCCGGAGCCGCTCTTCGCCCGGGCGGCGATGATGCCCGCGACCTTGGTGCCGTGACCGACCTGGTCCACGGTGGGCTTGCCCTTGGGGACGTAGCTTTTGCCGCCGCTGATGGCGTCGCGCAGCTGCGCGTTGCCGGAGTCGACACCGGTGTCGATGACCGCGACCTTGACACCCTCACCCTTGCCGTGGGCCCACATCTGCTGTGTTATCAGGCGTTGCAGCGACCACGGGGTCTCTTTGATGTCGTCGGTGCCGAACGTGCACTGGCCACTGTTCAACGGCACGTTCGGGTCCGCGATCGCCGGGGCTGCGGTCACGCAGGACAGTCCGACGGCGCAGGCCGTTCCGGCCAGTGCTGCCGCCACGCGTCGGCGGCGGCCGGCTCGGTGACCATAGGCGCGAGATCCCACGAGGTGTCTGCTCTCCGTGTGTGGCGGATTCGGGAAGATGAGGGGGAGGAACCAGGGAGGCGTGGAGAACGTGGCCGGACCGCGTAAGGGCGGGCGCACTGGTGCAGCGCGCCCGCCCTCATTCACCACTGTGCGAGCCTTCGTGGCTGCTCAGCCGTTGTGCCGTGGCTGTCCGTGGACAGCGACGGGTCAGCTCCAGATCTGAGCGTTCTTGGACTCGGTGCTCTGGTAGTTCTGAGCGGCCTGGTCCAGGGCCTTGGCGATGGCTTCCAAGGTCGAGTGCAGGGAAGCGGCGCGCTGGTCCCACTCGCGCTGCCGGGCCTGGTAGCCCTCCTGCGCGGAACCTTCCCAGCTGGCGGCGATCTTCTTGACGCCCGACTCGAGGTCGTCGAGCTGGGTACGGATGTTGTTGGCCGTTCCGCGCACGTCGGAGGCGGCCTGGGAGATCGTCGCGAAATTGACGAGGATCTGGCCGGACATTGGGTCTCCTCAGGGAGTTGATCTGGTCGATTCACACGCCGCGGCACAACGGCCGGCCCAGGGCCGCCGAGGCGGTGGGCCGGGGTGCGCCACGGCGAAGTGGGCGCGCCGCGGCGGGCGGCGCGGTCCCGTCATCCGAAGGGCGAAGCCTGCGCGGAGACGTGGGACATCGACTGGGCCTGCTCCTCTTCCGAGGCCACGTAGTTCTTCGTGGTGGCGTCGATCGCTTCCTTGATCTCGTTCAGCAGCTGGTTCAGGCGCTTGGCGTCGTCGTTGACCTGAGACTGCAGCTGGTGGTACGAGGAGGCCGCAGCACCCTTCCACCCAGACGTGATGCCCTCGACGACCCCGTTCAGACGAGTGATCTCGCCCTGGATCGACTGGTTGACGGAGGCGATACGGCCGCTGAATGCGACCATCTCCTCCTCAGTGGTTGTGAACTGCTGACCTGCCATAAGTCAACGTCCCCCATGAGACTCGTACGTCGTGCCCGGGGTCGTCGGTGAAGAGGCCCCCCGGTCGGCATCTCCTGCTGACGCCTTCCGCCACTTTAACCACTCCATACTCCTGTTCCCAACAGCGGGTGGGAGGTTGTGACGGGATCACAACAATGCCAACTGGCCGGTCCGGAATGCCGATTCGATGGAAACGGACAGAAGTATTTCTTTCGGTCAGAGGGAGGAGGGAAGGGGCATGAGATCAAGAAGAGAGCAAGGGGCGGGAGGACGCGAAGGGGAGATGGTGCGGGGATCTGGGGAGAGAGCTGTGGAGGAGCGAGGAGCAAGGGCCTGACGCCGGTCCGTGGTGACCGGCGTCAGGCAGCGGGCGGCTTTAGCGCCGGAGGGCCGCTTCCGTCCCGATCAGGAGCTCTGCGGCTTCTTCGCGCTCTGCGTGTTCAGCTCGGGGCCTTCGGAGAGCAGTTGCGACCACGCCTTGTTGACCGTCGGCGGGTGGACGCTTTCGTACCCGAGGTGGACCTGCGCCTGGTCCTGTTCCTTCTCCGCGTTGCCCGCCTTGTTGGCGCTGTCGTTGTTCCGCGGAATCGAGTAGCGCAGGCCGGTGTCGGTCACCAGGAACAGCGAGCCGGTTTTCGCGGTGCCGGACACCTGCTGGTAGAGCAGACCGCTGCCGGGGGTGACATACGAGGACGAACCCGCGGCGATGTTGGCCGGGTAGTCCTTGCCGACCCAGGTCGACATCTTGGGCACGCCGCCTTCGAAGCCCAGTCGCTTGCCCGCCCCGTTGGCGTACTCGACGTTGCTGCCGTGGTAGACGCTGCAGGCGACGTCGGCGCCGGACTTCTGGTCGCCGAGGCCGGAGTTCTGCTTGGTGGCGGCCGCGTTCGCCATGGTGACCGCCTCGGAGGGCCACAGGTCGGTGCCCGGCTGGTCGGACAGGTACTGGACGACCTGTCCGTTCTCGTCGCGCTTGGGGTCGATGGCGGACGTGGAGACCGTGTGCGGCGTCAGCTTCGAGCCGTCCTTGTTGACGTCCGTGGCGTTCGGCCCCTCCAGCAGGAGCTTGGCCATGAAGTTCGACACCTTCACCAGGCCGTCGGGGAGGACGACGTACTTGTCGCCGGCGTTGGTCTGGAGGATGTTGCCGATGACGCTGTACTTGGCGGGCACGCCCTTGACCGGCGCGGGGCGGCCGGCGCCGGGGATGCGGGGCATGACGAGCGGCAGCGGGCTCTTGATGAGGGTGTTCATCCATTCGGACGACACCTTCTGCGGCTGCGCGTCCCCGAAGATGACCTGGCGCAGCTTGGCGTTCGCCTGTTCCTTCAGCGCCGGTGTGACGCCCGGCTGGCCCTTGGTCGCGTCGAAGGCGAAGGCCACTCCGTTGTTGTCGACCAGGAACTTCTCGCCGTCCGGGTTCTCCACGTACAGCGCCTGGTGCAGATCCAGCTTCCCCTGGTTCTCCACCCGTGCCTTGTCCTTGCCGCCCAGGACGAACACCGCCTGCTGCGACTTGCTGTTCTCGCCGCTGCCGGGACGGTCGCAGACCGCCCAGACCTTCGGGGTGCCGGCCTCCTTCTCGGTGGGGAGGCGGTCGGGGGCGTACGGGATTCCGATCGCGGGGCCGTGCGGGATTTTTCCGTCGAGTTCCTCTTCCTTCACCTTTACGACCTGAAACTTCTTCGGGTCCAGAAGGAGTTTGGCGGAGGCCAGGTTGAGGATCGGGTGCAGGAGTTTCTGGGTGCTGCCGTTTTCGGCCTTGCTGTTCAGAACGACATACCGGGTGGTGGACTTGTCGCCGACGATGACGTTTTGTGCGGGCGTGTCCCAGCCCTTCGGGGCGACCGGCTTGAGGATGCCGCAGGCGCCGAAGCCCACGGTGACGACCAGGCCGAGCAGGATGCTCGGGAGCACGGCCTTGAGCGGTCGCGGCGCACTCTCGATCGAGCCGTTCGGCAGCGGCTTCAGAAATGCCGCAGTCGTCCGCTTTCGAGCGAACGAATACGCATTCAGCTCGTCCCGACGTGATGCCATTGTTGCTTTCTCTCCCCGCCTGTCGGATCCACCGTGGACCGCCCCCGGCACTGAAGGCCGCAGCGCCCTCTACTATGCCGTGTGTCGATCGACCCGTACGGTACGGGTGCCACCTTCCGGCGCACCAGTCTCGACAACGGTACTGAGGCCGGGAAGACATACCGCTCAGAGGCACAATGCTCGGAGCCACATCATCAGTAGAGGAGCAGGCCGGGGGATGTCCAGCGCCACCAGGGCTCGACGCCGCAATGGACGGCAACAGCAGCAACAGCCTTCCGCCGCGCCGCAATACGCGGGAAATGCGGGCCAAAACGGTATAGCTCCGGGCAATGGAGGAAATGGGAGCCGGGGTGGTGGCACGGACCGGCCGGCCGGCCCGGTGGTACCCCGGCTGCGCGCGCAGGCCGGCAGTATCGGCGGCGTCCGGGTGCAGCAGCTCGCGATCATCGAGATCGCCGCGGCACTGGTGCTGGTGGGCTGGGCGATCCATCCGGTCGCCCTGACCGTCGCCGCGGTGCTGGCGGCCGTCCTCGTCGTCTTCGCCCTCGGCCGGCGCCGGCGCATTCCGCTGCCGGAGTGGATCACGACGGTGCGTGCGATGAAGCGCCGCGCCAAGCAGGGCGGTTCGGCCGGCGGCACCGCTGGTGTCGACCCGGCGTTCGCGCCGCTCGTGGAGTGCGACCCCGCGCTGCGTACGTACGAGTACACCGACGCGGAGCAGCGGGCGATCGGCTTTGTCGGTGACGGTACGTTCCTGACCGCGATCGTCCAGGTGGAGGGCCGCGACGAGCCGCTGCGCCCGCAGAGCGGCAGCCGTCCGCTGCCGATGGACGTGCTGCACACCGCGCTGGACGTGGAGGACATCCACCTCGAATCGGTGCAGTTCGTGCAGTACACCCAGCCCGCGCCCGCCCCGCACCTGCCCGAACAGGCCGTCGCCGCCCGCTCCTACGCGCCGCTCCAGGCGCAGACGAAGACGCCGGCCCTGCAGCTGACCTGGATCGCGCTCAAGCTGGACCCGGAGCTGTGCGCGGAGGCCATCGAGGCGCGCGGCGGCGGGATCGACGGGGCCCAGCGGTCGCTGCTGCGCGCCGCCGACCAGCTCGTCAGCCGGCTCTCCGCGCACGGTGTACGGGCCAAGGTGCTCGCCGAGCGCGAGGTGGTGGCCGCGGTCGGCACCGCGGTGTGCGTCAGCCCGCGGGCCGCGAACGGCGCCATGGGCCGCGACGGCCGCGCCGCGCGCCGCACCCAGGAGACGGTCCGCGCCATGCGCTGCGACGACCGCTGGCACACCACGTACTGGATCGGCCGCTGGCCCCAGCTCGGCCAGGGCGGCACGCCGCTGGCGGGTATCGTCCAGTTGCTCGGCAGCACCCCGGCGATGGCGAGCACCTTCGCGCTGACCGCCTCGCACGGCAGTGGCCGGGCACCCGCCATCTCGGGCTACGTCCGCCTCTCGACCCGCAGCGAGAACGAACTGAACGCCGCGCAGAACGAGTTGGAGCGCCGTTCCGGCTCCGTGAAGGTCGGTCTCGTACGGCTGGACCGTGAGCAGCTCCCCGGCCTGCTGGCCACGCTCCCCCTCGGAGGTACCCGCTGATGGCGACGCCCACCTACCAGCCCCGCGCCACCCCGAGCAGCGACGGCTGGCGCAATCCCCCCATCGGCGGCGCGCCCGCGGGGGGCGGGCCGCGGCTCTCGCACGAGCCCCGTCCCGACGAGCGGCAGGCGGCGCCCACGGGGCCGCGCCCGCAGCCCGGTTTCGGCCTGCGCGGCCCGCGGCGCAGCCCGCACGTGCTCACCGCCGAGTCGCTGGGGTCGCTGACCCTGCCGGTCGCCGAGGACGGCGTCATCGTCGGCATCGACCCGCAGAACCGGCCCGCGGTGCTGAGCCTGCTGCGGCCCAACCCGCTCGAGGTGGCGCTGGTGGGCAGCATGTGGCTGGCGCAGGTGCTGGCGCTGCGTACGGTCGCCACCGGCGCGCGGGTCGCCGTCGAGACCGCGCGGCCGTCGGCCTGGGGCCAGATGGCGCAGGCCGCGGGCGGCGGGCAGCAGTGCGTCTCGGTCCACGACGTACGGCAGATCGCGCCGCAGGGGCCGTCGGTCTCCAGCCCGGTCCTGGTCGTACGGGACATGGGCGCGCGCCCGCCGCGCAACCAGCTGGCGCCGAGCCCCTGGCAGACCGTCCTGACCGTGCTGCCGTTCCTGGGGCCGCGCTCGCCGCAGATGCTGGCCCGCGCCGACCTGGTGTGCCTGCAGCGGCTGTCGCCCGAGGAGGCCGAGGTGGTGACGCGCACCATGCGGCTGCCCGCGCAGATAGGACAGGTGCTGCCGACGCTCAGCGACAACGCGATGCTCTGGTGCACGCGGGACAGCCACGAGTTCGTGATGACGCAGCCCACCGAAGCGGAGACGCAGCTGCTCGGCCAGCCGCGGCGAATGGACTGACGGCCCGGCACGACGCACGCACGGCGCGGGTGTCCGCGGGCCCCGCACGGGGCGCCGCGGGCCCGCGCCCCGTGCGTTGTCGTACGTACGGCCACGTGACCGAGCCGGTTCGGACCGGCAGCGGGCGGCGTGCCGGCGGGTGCGCCCGGCGGCACTCCGGTGGGTTGCCAAGACGAGATGACATCGACTGCCGTTCGAGGCCGACTGTTGATTAGGCTGTATTGGAGAGCCGCAGGGGCACACCGACGGCTGCCGATACGGGGATGGAGACAGTTAGTGTTGGCGCAACCCGGGGTGGTGTGTTCCGACGTCCGCTACATCCGATTGATCCGCCTGTATCCGGTCCTGCCGTTCAGGTGCGTTTCAGTACACCAGGAGGCACAGTGAGGGAGCAGGAGGCTTTCCGTCCGGACGGGAACGATCCTGACGACGACCAGTCCGAGTTCGATCTGACGGGTGAATTCAAGATCGATTTTGCGGCTCCGGCCTGGTACGCGAGCAACGACACCAGCGGCGGTGCCACGACGGCGCCCGCCGCTTCGACACCTCCTGCCGCCACGCCTGCCCCGCCGCCCACCGGCGCGCCGCTGACCGGGCCGCCCCAGGCGGGGCCCGCCCAGGGCGCCCCGCAGCAGCCCCAGCAGGGCGCCTCCGCGCCGCCTGCCGCGCCGCCCGGGTTCCCGACGCTGCGGCCCGACGGCGCCACCGACGCCCCCACGGCGCCCGCGCCCACCACGCCGCCGGTCGCGCCCGCTCTCGTAGCGCCGGCGCCCGAGCCGACGGCTCCGGTGGCTCCCCCGGCGCCGCCCGCGCCCGTGGCCGAAGCGGCGCCGGAGGCGCCCGCCGAGTCCCCGGAGCCCGCCGAGGCGCCGTCGTCCGACGCGCCTTCCTCCGGGAACGTACGATCCGGCGTCGGCGTCGACCCGTCGGCGTCGCTGTGGGACGACGACCCGGAGCCCGAACCGGCCCCCGCGCCCGCCCCGGTGGAGGCCGCCCCGGTCGAGGAAGCACCGGCCGCCGACGAGCCGCAGGCGGACGCCGCGGCGCAGTCCGGCGTGCCCGCCGAAGCCGAAGCCGCCCCCGCGGAGTTCACGCCTCAGCCCGCTCAGGAGCCCGAAGCGCCGGTCGCCGCACAGCAGATGCCCGTACAGCAGGCGCCTGTACAGCAGGTACCTGCACAGCAGCAGTCCTCGCCGGATGGGCAGCCGCCGGCTCCTCAGCAGCCGGAAGTCCAGCCGCAGCCGGAGGCCGCGCCCCAGCAGGACGCCCCCCAGCAGCCCCCATACGCACAGCAGACACAGCAGCCGCAGGCACAGCCGCAGCAGGGTGCGCCTTGGGGCGCTGCTGCCGGGCAGCAGGCAGGTGCGCCTGCGAACCTGCCGCCGCTGCCTCCGGAGTACCAGCCTGCGGATCCGCATACGGCTCAGGCTCAGCAGCAGCCGTACCAGCAGCAGGCTCCGCAGACCCAGCAGCAGGGGTATGCGCAAGCACAGCCCCAGCAGCAGTACCAGCAGCAGGCCGGCTACCCGCAGCAGCAGGCACAGCAACAGGCCCAACAGCCGCAGCCGCCGCAGCAGGCACCGCACCAGGCCCAGCAGGCCCAGCAGGCCGCTTACGGCTACCCGCAGCCCGCGTACGGGTATCCGCAGCAGCCTCAGCAGGGCGCCCCGGTGCCGCAGCAGGCCGACCCCAATTCCGCTGCCGCGCAAGGCGGTTACGGCTACCCGCAAGCCCAGCCTCAGCAGCAGGCACCGCAGCAGGCTCAGCCGCAGCCCGCGTACGGCTATCCGCAGCAGCAGGGCGGTTACGGCTACCCGCAGGCCGCCCAGGGCTACCCGCAGCAGGGCGCTCCCGCCCAGCAGCAACAGCAGTACCCCGGCTACCCCCAGCAGCAGGCACAGCCCCAGCCGCCCCAACAAGCCCAACAGCCGCAGGCACAGCAGCCGCAGGCCCCACAGCCTCAGGCCCCACAGCCCCAGCAAGCTCAGCCCCAGGCCCCGCAACAACAGCAGCCGCAGCAGCAGCCGCAACCCCCAACCCCCGTCCAGGGCACCGACCCCAACGCCGCTGCCAACTACGCCCAGTACTCACCGCCGGGCCAGCAGCAGACGCAGCAGCGGGCCGCTCCCGGCGCGCCCCTGGGCTACAGCGCGGCCGTCGAGCTGACCTCTGACCGGCTGCTGCGCAACCAGCCCAAGAAGAAGTCGAGCGCCAAGGCGCAGCCCTCGCGCTTCAAGCTGGGCGCGAAGAAGGAGGAGCAGGAGCGCCAGCGCAAGCTGGAGCTGATCCGTACGCCGGTGCTCTCCTGCTACCGCATCGCGGTCATCAGCCTCAAGGGCGGCGTCGGCAAGACCACGACGACGACCTCGCTGGGCGCCACGCTCGCCGCCGAACGGCAGGACAAGATCCTGGCCATCGACGCGAACCCGGACGCCGGCACGCTCGGCCGCCGGGTCCGCCGCGAGACCGGCGCGACCATCCGTGACCTGGTGCAGGCGATCCCGCAGCTGCACAGCTACATGGACATCCGCCGGTTCACCTCGCAGGCGCCGTCCGGCCTGGAGATCCTGGCCAACGACGTGGACCCGGCCGTCTCGACGACGTTCAACGACGACGACTACCGGCGGGCGATCGACGTCCTCGGCAAGCAGTACCCGATCATCCTCACCGACTCGGGTACGGGCCTGCTCTACAGCGCCATGCGCGGGGTGCTGGACCTCGCCGACCAGCTGATCATCATCTCCACGCCGTCGGTGGACGGCGCGAGCAGCGCCAGCACCACGCTGGACTGGCTGTCCGCGCACGGCTACGCCGACCTGGTCCAGCGCGGCATCACGGTGATCTCCGGGGTCCGCGAGACCGGCAAGATGATCAAGATCGACGACATCGTGTCGCACTTTGAGACCCGGTGCCGCGGTGTGGTCGTGGTCCCCTTCGACGAGCACCTGGCCGCCGGTGCCGAGGTCGACCTGGACATGATGCGCCCGAAGACCCGCGAGGCGTACTTCAACCTGGCCGCGCTGGTCGCCGAGGACTTCTCCCGGGCCCAGCAGGCGCAGGGCGTATGGAACGACCCCGCCGCCCAGCAGCAGATGCCGGGCGACCCGAACGCCCAGCAGTACGGGCAGCAGCAGTACGGCCAGCAGGGTTACGCGCAGCCGGGCCAGGAAGCGCAGGGCCAGCCGCCCGTCGGGTACCCGCCGCAGCAGGGCGGATGGACCCAGCAGCCTCAGCAGCAGCCCCAGCAACCACAGGCCCAGCAGCCGCCGGCCGGCTGGCAGCAACCGCCTCCGGACGCGCCGCAGATGCCCGGTCAGCCCGGTCTCCAGCCCGGCTGGACGCAGCAGCCTCCGCCCCAGTAGCAGCGCCTGCCGCGGGGCCCCGGCCGTCCGGGGCCCCGCGGCGCACGCAACGAGGCCCGGCACTTTCCCAAGTGCCGGGCCTCGTCCCGTATGTCCAGGTGCCCGCGCGAGCGGACGCCACAGCCTGTCGCCCGTCAGCCCTCCGCCGAAGCGATCAGCTCGCGCGCTTCCTTCACGTCCACCGCCATCCGCTCCAGCAGCCCGTCGAGCGTCTCGAACTTCTCCTGGCCGCGGATGTACGCGGTGAAGTCGACCGCGACGTGCAGGCCGTACAGGTCCAGCCCGACGCGGTCGATGGCGTACGCCTCGACGGTGCGGGCGGTGCCGTCGAACTGCGGGTTGGTGCCGACGGAGATGGCGGCGGGCATCTTCTCGCCGGCCGCGTGCAGATAGCCCGCGTACACGCCGTCCGCCGGGATGGCGGTGTGCGGCAGGGTCTCCACGTTCGCCGTCGGGTAGCCGAGCTCCCGGCCACGCTGGGCGCCGCGTACCACCACGCCCTCGACACGGTGCGGCCGCCCCAGGACCTCCGCCGCGCCCGCGACGTCGCCCTCGGCGACCAGCCGGCGGGTCAGCGTCGAGGAGAACGGCTCGCCGCCGCCCGCCGTGCCCCGCTCGAACAGGTCCACCACCTCGACCTGGTAGTCGTAGGTGCCGCCCAGTTCGGCGAGCGTGTCCACGGTGCCCGCCGCCTTGTGCCCGAAGCGGAAGTTCGGCCCCTCCACGACCAGCTTCGCGTGCAGCTTGTCGACCAGGACCTTGACCACGAAGTCGGCCGGGGCCAGCTTCGAGAACTCCTTGGTGAACGGCAGGATCAGCACGGCGTCCACGCCGAGGCCCGCCATCAGCTCCGCGCGCCGCTCGTGCGGGGCCAGCAGCGGCGGGTGGGTGCCCGGCCGCACCACCTCGCTGGGGTGCGGGTCGAAGGTCACCACCACGGCCGGTACGCCCAGCTCCCGGGCGCGTGCCACCGTCTTCCCGATGATCAGCTGGTGCCCGCGGTGCACGCCGTCGTAGGAGCCGATGGTGACGACGCTGCGTCCCCAGCCCTCGGGGATGTCCTCCAAGCCACGCCAGCGCTGCACTGTGCCCGCTCCTCGCCAGAACTCTCGTCCGTCACTGCGCCGGAAGAACCCGGTCGGATCCGGGCACCCTCGGCCTTACGCAGGTCTAAGACTGCCATGCCGCGTGCACCGGTTCGCGGGAAGGGTCGCCTCGCTTCTGTGGAGTGCGGCACCCGGCGGCGCCCGTCCGGCCGCCACGACCGCCGTTTCACCCGTGCGCCGGAGCACGGCGCCACCGCCCGCGCCCCGGGGCCCCGCCGCGGTGGTACGGCGACGGGCGGCGCCATGCGGGCATGGCGCCGCCCGTCGTACTGCCCCGTGCTCCCGTTACGGTGCGAAGACCGCCAGGCTCTTCGCCCGGCCGCCCTGGTTCTCCAGCAGCGCCAGGAACGTCCCGTCCGGCGCGAACGCCGCGGCGGGCCGGCCCGCCGCCCCGTCGAACCGCGGCATCGGGATGCGCACCCCGTTGGTGAGCAGCCGCGCCTGGTCCACCGTGACGTCCCAGCGCGGGAAGGCCGCGGCCGCCGCCTCGCCGATCGGCATGACCGGCAGCCCGCCGCCCGCCTCGTCGTCAACGGATTCCTGCAGCTGCTCCAGGGTGCGGGCCCGGTCGAGCTTGTACGGGCCGACCCGGGTGCGCCGCAGGGCGGTCAGGTGGCCGCCGACGCCCAGCGCCTCCCCCAGGTCGCGGGCGAGCGCCCGGATGTACGTACCGGAGGAGCACTCCACCGAGACCAGCAGGTCGGTGACGGGCGTGCCGTCCTCGGCCTCGGTCTCCTCGGCGGAGTACACCACGAACGAGGAGACCGTCACCGGCCGGGCCGGTATCTCCACGTCCTCGCCCTTGCGCACCCGCGCGTAGGACCGCTTCCCGTCGATCTTGATGGCGCTGACCTTGGACGGGACCTGCATGATCTCGCCGGTCAGCGTGGCCACGCCCGCGTCGATCGCCGCCCGGTCCAGGCCGTGCGCCGCCTTGGACGCGGTGATCTCGCCCTCGGCGTCGTCGGTGACCGAGGTCTGCCCCAGGCGGATGGTGCCGACGTACTCCTTCTCGGTCAGCGCGAGGTGACCGAGCAGCTTCGTGGCGCGCTCGATGCCCAGGACGAGCACGCCGGTCGCCATCGGGTCGAGCGTGCCGGCGTGCCCCACGCGGCGGGTGCGGGCCATGCCCCGCATCTTGGCCACCACGTCGTGCGAGGTGAAGCCGGCCGGCTTGTCGACGATGACCAGGCCGTCCGGCGCCCCCTGCTTGGCGCGGGTGCGCTCCACGCGCCGCGCGCCGGTGTTCTCACGCTTCATTACGCCGTGGTGTCCTCGTCCTCGTCGCCCGGCTTGCGGTACGGGTCCGCCTCGCCCGCGTACGTGGCGCCCGAGGACGCCTCGCGCACCTTGGCGTCCGAGGCCCGCGCCTTGTCGAGCAGGTCCTCGATCGTCTTGGCGTTCTCCGGCAGCGCGTCCGCGACGAACGTCAGGGTCGGCGTGAACTTCACGCCCGCCGCCCGGCCGACCTCGGAGCGCAGGATGCCCTTGGCGCTCTCCAGTCCGGCCGCCGCGCTGGCCCGGTCCTCGTCGTCGCCGTAGACCGTGTAGAAGACCGTCGCCTCCCGCAGGTCGCCGGTGACCCGGGTGTCCGTGATGGTCACGTGCGACCCCAGGCGCGGGTCCTTGATGCCGCGCTGCAGCTTCTGGGCGACCACCTCCCGGATGAGGTCCGCCAGCTTCTTCGCCCGCGCATTGTCGGCCACTGGTCCGTCTCCTTCTGTGTCTTTCACCATGGTGCTCGTGGCGCCGACGACCCGCTCAGTCGTCATCGTCGCCGTGGAGCCGCCGGCGTACCGACAGCAGCTCCACTTCGGGCCGTGCGGCGACCATGCGCTCGCAGCGGTCCAGTACGTCTGTGAGGTGCCCCGGGTCCCCGGACACCATCGCCAGCCCGATCCGGGCCCGGCGGTGGAGGTCCTGGTCGCCGACCTCCGCCACGCTGACCGCGTACTTGCGGTGCAGTTCGGCGACGATCGGGCGGACGACGGAGCGCTTCTCCTTCAGCGACCGTACGTCGCCGAGGAGGAGGTCGAAGGACAGCGTCCCTACGTACATGCGGTGCGGGTAAGGCCACCCGTGGGGCACTAGATGCCAGATGTACGAGCCATTCGAACCGTACATGCAACGGCCGGGGCCGATCGACGGAAATATCCGCCGACCGGCCCCGGCCCGCCCGTCACCCGGCCACCACCCCTGGTGGACCGCGCTACGCGCGGACAGTTCCACCCGTCGCCCGGCCGCCATTCCTGGCGGACCGGGCTTCGCGGGCAGTGATGCCTGCGATCAGCCGCGCGGCTTCTCGCGCATCTCGTACGTCGCGATGACGTCGTCGACCTTGATGTCGTTGAAGTTGCCGAGGTTGATACCGCCCTCGAAGCCTTCGCGGATCTCGGTGACGTCGTCCTTGAAGCGGCGCAGACCCTCGATGTTGAGGTTCTCCGCGATGACCTTGCCGTCGCGGACCAGGCGGGCCTTGGTGTTGCGCTTGACCTCGCCGGAGCGGATGAGAACACCCGCGATGTTGCCCAGCTTGGACGACTTGAAGACCTCGCGGATCTCCGCCGTACCGAGCTCGACCTCTTCGTACTCCGGCTTGAGCATGCCCTTGAGGGCCGCCTCGATCTCCTCGATCGCCTGGTAGATGACCGAGTAGTAGCGCACGTCCACGCCCTCGCGCTCGGCCATCTGCGTCGCGCGGCCCTCGGCCCGGACGTTGAAGCCGATCACGATCGCGTCGGAGCCGGACGCCAGGTTGATGTCGGACTCCGTGACCGCACCGACGCCGCGGTGCAGGACCCGGATGTCGACCTCTTCGCCGACGTCGAGCTGGAGCAGCGAGGACTCCAGGGCCTCGACCGAACCGGACGCGTCGCCCTTGATGATGAGGTTGAGCTGCTGGACCTCGCCGGCCTTGAGCACCTTGTCCAGGTCCTCCAGCGACACCCGGCGGGTGCGCTTGGCGAACGCGGCGTTGCGCTCACGGGCGGCGCGCTTCTCGGCGATCTGGCGGGCCGTACGGTCCTCGTCGACGACCAGGAAGTTGTCGCCGGCGCCCGGGACGTTGGTCAGACCCAGGACCAGGACGGGGGTCGACGGACCCGCTTCCTCGACGTTGTTGCCCTTGTCGTCGAGCATCGCCCGGACACGGCCGTACGCGTCGCCGGCCACCATCGTGTCACCGACGCGCAGCGTGCCGCGCTGGACCAGGACGGTCGCCACGGCGCCGCGGCCGCGGTCGAGGTGGGCCTCGATCGCGATGCCCTGGGCGTCCTGCTCCGGGTTGGCGCGCAGGTCCAGAGCGGCGTCCGCGGTCAGGACCACGGCCTCCAGCAGCTGGTCGATGTTCTGGCCCTGGCGGGCGGAGATGTCGACGAACATCGTGTCGCCGCCGTACTCCTCGGCCACCAGGCCGTACTCGGTCAGCTGACCGCGCACCTTGGTCGGGTCGGCGCCCTCGACGTCGATCTTGTTGACCGCGACCACGATCGGCACGTCGGCCGCCTTGGCGTGGTTCAGGGCCTCGATCGTCTGCGGCATCACACCGTCGTTGGCCGCCACCACGAGGATCGCGATGTCGGTCGACTTGGCACCGCGGGCACGCATGGCGGTGAACGCCTCGTGACCCGGGGTGTCGATGAAGGTGATGCGCCGCTCTTCGTCGTTGACCTCGGTCGCGACCTGGTAGGCACCGATGTGCTGGGTGATGCCGCCGGCCTCGCCCGCGATGACGTTCGTCTTGCGGATCGCGTCGAGCAGCCGGGTCTTACCGTGGTCGACGTGACCCATGACGGTCACCACCGGCGGACGGGAGACGAGCATCTCCTCGCCGCCCTCGTTCTCGCCGAACTCGATGTCGAAGGACTCGAGCAGCTCGCGGTCCTCCTCCTCCGGGCTGACGATCTCGACGACGTAGTTCATCTCCTCGCCGAGGAGGTGCAGCGTCTCGTCGGAGACGGACTGCGTCGCGGTGACCATCTCACCCAGGTTCAGCATGACCTGGACGAGCGACGCCGGGTTGGCGTTGATCTTCTCGGCGAAGTCGGTCAGCGAGGCACCGCGCGACAGGCGGACCGTCGCACCGTTGCCGCGGGGCAGCATGACGCCGCCCACCGACGGGGCCTGCATGGCCTCGTACTCCTGACGGCGCTGCCGCTTCGACTTGCGGCCGCGGCGCGCGGGGCCGCCGGGGCGGCCGAAGGCACCCTGCGTGCCGCCACGGCCACCGGGACCACCCGGACGGCCGCCGAAGCCGGGACGGCCGCCGAAGCCGCCGCCACCACCGGGACCGCCGCCACCGGGACGGCCGCCGAAGCCGCCGCCACCGCCCGGACGGCCACCGCCGCCGGGACGGCCGGCGAAGCCGCCGCCGCCACCCGGGCGACCGCCGCCACCGGGACGACCGGCACCGCCGGGACGACCGCCGCCGGGGCCCGGACGCGGGCCGGCGGCCGGGCTCTTCGGCATCATGCCCGGGTTGGGGCGGTTACCGCCGCCGGGACGCGGGCCGCCCTGGCCCGCACCCTGCGGACGGGGCATGCCGCCCGGGGTCGGACGGGCGCCGCCGGGAGCCTGCGGACGGGGACCGCCCTGGCCACCCTGGCCGCCCTGCGGGCGCGGGCCGCCCGGGGCACCCTGGCCGCCGGGGCGCGGCGCGCCGCCGGGACGGGGGGCCTGCGGGCGGGCCATGCCGGTCGAGCCGCCGGAGGTGAAGGGGTTGTTGCCCGGACGCGGACCGGACGGACGGTTGCCGCCGGGGCGCGGGCCGGGACGCTCGGCGCCGGGGCGCGGCGCGTTGCCACGGCCCTGGCCGCCCTGGCCGCCCTGCGGGCGGGCCGGACGCGGGCCGGGGGTGCCGGGCTTCGGGGCCGGCGCCGACGGCGGGGCCTGGAACTCGGGCTGCGCGGGCGCGGCCGGGGCCGGCTTGGGCGCCGGGGCCTTCGGGCCCGGCGTCGGGCGCGGACCCGGGGTCGGTGCCGACTTCGGGGCCTCGGCGGGAGCCGCCGGGGACTGGGACTTGGGCGCCTCGGGGGCGGCCGGCGCCGGAGCCGCGGGGCCCGGCTTGGGGGCGCCACCCGGCTTCGGGGCGGCGGGACGCTCCCCCGCTGCCTGAGCGGCGCGGGAGGGGCCCCCGGCCTGCGCCGGGGACGGCGCGGCCGGCTTCGCGGCGGCCTTGCGCGGCGCCGCGGGCTTGCCGGCGGCACGGCCGTTGCCGTTGCCCGCCTGGAAAGCGTCGGTCAGCTTACGAACAACCGGCGCCTCGATCGTCGAGGACGCCGAACGGACGAATTCACCAAGTTCTTGGAGCTTGGCCATGACGACCTTGCTCTCCACTCCGAACTCCTTGGCGAGTTCGTATACCCGGACCTTAGCCACTTCGCTCCTTCTAGGTCCGGGTGTCCACCGGACCGTCGCTACTTCATGGGCGTACTCATCGCGTACTCATCGAGTGCTCATCGCAATCTCGACCTACTTCCGACTCGCGAGGTACCTGACCGCACGGTTTTCCGTGCGCTGTGCTTTCTTACGGTGTTGCCTGATCAACCGGTGCGGCTTGATCAACATGCGCCCGTTCGACGAAGCGGCGCAAGGCCGTCGCATCGAACGGTCCCCGGCCCCGGAAGGCCCGGGGGAAGACCCGGCGGCGGACCGCCAGGTCGAGACAGACCCGTGTCGGGTGCACATAAGCACCCCGGCCGGGCAGCGTACCGCGAGGATCGGGGACGCACTCGCCCTCGATCGCCACGATGCGCAGCAGATCACCCTTGGCCGCTCGCTCCCGGCACCCCACACAGGTGCGCTCAGGGCATGCGCGGGCATGCGTCCGGCCAGACACTGCTTAAGTCTACCTCCCCGTGACGGACTCACCCCTACGGGGTAATGCCCGAACGGTCGCTCAAAATTCCGGTGGGCCGCCACCGATTTTCGGCTGCGGCCGCACCCTGACGTGCTCCGGACCGCCGGTGGGCGCGGGTGGCGCCCCGTGCCCGCCGACGGGTCGGGATCACCCCTGGTCGCCGCCCTGGTCGGTGTCCGGGCGGATGTCGATCCGCCAGCCGGTGAGCCGGGCGGCGAGGCGGGCGTTCTGCCCCTCCTTGCCGATGGCCAGCGACAGCTGGTAGTCGGGGACGGTCACCCGGGCGGAGCGCGCCGCCAGGTCGATCACCTCGACCTTGCTGACCCGGGCGGGCGACAGGGCGTGCGCCACCAGCTCGGCCGGGTCGTCCGACCAGTCGACGATGTCGATCTTCTCGCCGTGCAGCTCGGCCATGACCGCGCGCACCCGGCCGCCCATCGGGCCGATGCAGGCGCCCTTGGCGTTCAGCCCGGAGCGGGTGGACCGTACGGCGATCTTGGTGCGGTGACCCGCCTCACGGGCGATGGCCGCGATCTCCACCGAACCGTCGGCGATCTCCGGCACCTCCATGGCGAAGAGCTTCTTCACCAGATTGGGGTGGGTGCGCGAGAGCGTCACGGACGGGCCGCGCACGCCCTTGACGACCCGGACCACGTACGAGCGCAGGCGTGTGCCGTGCGCGTACTCCTCGCCGGGGACCTGCTCCTGCACCGGCAGGATGGCCTCCAGCTTGCCGATGTCGACCAGGACGTTCTTCGGGTCCCGGCCCTGCTGGACGACGCCCATCACGACGTCGCCCTCCCGTCCGGCGTACTCGCCGAAGGTGATCTCCTCCTCGGCGTCCCGCAGCCGCTGCAGGATGACCTGCTTGGCGGTGGTCGCCGCGATCCGGCCGAAACCCGACGGGGTGTCGTCGAACTCGCGGGGCTCGGCGCCCTCTTCGAGGTCGGCCGGGTCCTCCTTGGCCCACACCGTCACATGGCCGGTGTCGCGGTCGAGCTCCACCCGCGCGTGGCGGCGGCTTCCCTCGGTGCGGTGGTACGCGATGAGGAGGGCCGACTCGATCGCGGCGACCAGCAGGTCGAACGAGATCTCCTTCTCCCGTACCAGACCCCGCAGGGCACTCATGTCGATGTCCACGGCTACGCCTCCTCCTGGCTCTCGTCGTTCTGCTCGGCGCGGTCGTCGCGCCCCTTGTCCTGCTTGCGGTTGAACTCGATCTCCACGCGCGCCTTGGCGATCTCGGCGAAGGCGACCCGGCGGGCGGTGGGCTTGCGTCCCTTGACGCCCGGGACCTCCAGGTCCAGGCCCTCGTCGTCCACGGCGATGATGCGGGCCACCAGCTCGCCGCCCTCGTGGAGTTGAGCCTTGACGAGGCGGCCGACGGCGCGGCGGTAGTGCCGCGGCTCGGTCAGCGGGCGGTCGGCTCCGGGGGAGGTGACCTCCAGCGTGTACGGGGCGCCGCCCATGGCGTCGGTGTCGTCCAGCACCTGCGACGCCTCGCGGCTGAGCTCGGCGCACTCGTCGAGCTGCACGCCGTCGTCGGAGTCGACCACGATCCTCAGCACACGCCGCTTTCCGGCCGGTGTCACCTCGATCTCTTCCAGATCCAGGTCTCGCGCGGCGACCAGCGGTTCAAGCAGTCCGCGCAGCCTCTCGCTCTGGGTGGTGCTCATCCGGGTGACTCCTCGGCCGCGTGTGCTGTTGTGGGAAGGTCGCGTGTCGGGTCAAAGCCTAGCTGTTCCGGCGGGGTACTGACGATTCGGTGGCGGAGCACGGATACGCTCGCCTGCGGTGATCACTACGGACGCCCCCACCGAAGACCCCGGGAAGTCACACGTGCACAACGTCGCGCTCACGCGCAGGAGGACCTTGCTGGCCGGCTCCGTGCTCGGCGGGGCGGCACTGCTGCTCACCGGCTGCTCGGAGGATTCCGGGCCCGGCGGGAGCAGGAAGGAGGCGGACGCGGCGGCGGACGCCCGGCTGCGCGGGCAGGCCGCACGCGACAGCGCCGCGCTGCTCGCCCACTACGACGCGACGCTCGCCGCGCATCCCGGGCTGGGCGAGCGCCTGCGGCCGCTGCGCGCCGAAGTGGCGCGCCACGCGGCGGCGTTCGGCGGGGCCTCCCCCGCCCCGTCCGCCCCGTCCACGGCGCCCCGTGCGGGCGCCTCGGCCGCACCGTCCGCTTCGGCCACGGCCTCCGCTCCCGCCTCCCCCGCCGTGCCGCCGGACGAGAAGCAGGCGCGCGCGGACCTCGCGGCGGCGGAGCGGCGCACCGCCGACGCCCGGGCCGCGGCCCTGGTGAGCGCGCCGCCCGAGCTGGCCAGGCTGCTGGCGTCGGTGGCGGCGGCGGGCGCGGCGCACGCGTACCTGCTCACAGAGGACGGCGCATGAGGCGCGCCGCGGCGACGGTGGCACTCTTCACGGGCGACAGGCCGGGCCCGGACCCGGCCTCGGAAGGGGTACGGCGATGCTGACATCCAGGGCGGCGCGCGCGGAGGCAACGGCCGACGGCGCGCACGGCGCCGAGCTGAAGGCGCTCCAGGCGGCGCTGGCGGCCGAGCACGCCGCCGTCTACGGCTACGGCGTGGTCGGCGGCCGGATCGGCGCCGACCGGCGCAAGGAAGCTCGGGAGGGGTACGACGCCCACCGCGCGCGCCGGGACGAGCTCCGGCGCGGCGTGCGGGATCTGGGCGGCACGCCGCAGGCCGCCGCGGCGGCGTACGAGCTGCCCTTCCCGGTGCCTGACGCGGCGGCCGCCGTGCGGCTGGCGGCGGAGCTGGAGGACCGGGTGGCGGCCGTGTACGCCGATCTCGTACGGGCCGGTGGCGCGGCGCGGCGCCGGGACGCGGCCGGGGCGCTGCGCGAGGCGGCGGTGCGGGCGGTGCGCTGGCGCGGCACCGGCGTAGCCTTCCCTGGGCTCCCGGAGCGGGCCCGGGGCACCGGCGCCCCGTCCGGCGCCGCAGCGGCCGGGCACTGACCACACCGCCCGCGCCCGGGGCCTGCCGTCGGATTCTCGTCCTTCGGGCGGACAGCAGGCTCCGGGCCCACCGCATTCAGCCTCCACCGAAAGGGACAGCACAGGCATGGCTACGGCACCCATCGAACCGCCGCAACGGCTGGTGAGCGCGCTCGGCGGCGATCCGGACGGCCCGGCCGGTGCCTGGCTCGACGCGCTGCCCGGCCTCGTACAGCAGCGGCTGGACGCCTGGGAGCTGACGCTGGAGCGGGTGCACGAGCCGGGTGGGCGCAGCAGCCTGCTCGCGTACGTACAGCAGGCCGACGGCACCCCGGCGGCGCTGAAACTCCCGGCACCATGCCGGGCGACGGCGCACGAGGGCGCGGCGCTGGAGCAGTGGGACGGCTGGGGCGCGGCCCGGCTGCTGCGCGCCGACGCGGACAGCGGTGCGCTGCTCCTGGAGCGGCTGCGGGGCTCCGTGACCCTGCGTTCGCTCCCGGAGGCGAAGGCTCTGCTGGAGGCGGCGGGCACGGTGCGGCGGCTGTGGGTGGCTCCGGCCGAGGGCCATCCCTTCGCGTCGCTGGCGGGCCGCACGGAGGAGGCCGCCGAGGAACTGCGGACCCTTGGGGCCACGACGCAGGCCGCGGGGCCGCTGCTGGACGAGTGCCTGGAGCTGCGCCGGGCGCTGCCCGCCGACGCGCCCGAGGAAGTGCTGCTGCACGGCGCGTTCCGGCAGGGCAAGGTGCTGGCCGGGGAGCGGGCGCCGTGGCTGGCGGTCGGCCCGTCGCCGGTGGTCGGCGAGCGGGCGTACGACCTGGCCTGGCTGGTGCTGGACCGCTTCGAGGACCTGGCGGCCGGTTCGGGGGCCGCGTCGGCGGCCCGCCGCCGGGTGGCCAAACTGGCGGACTCCCTGGACGTGGACCGGGACCGGCTGCGCAGTTGGACGCTGTACCGCGCGGTGGACTCGGGGGTGCGCGAACTGACGGCGCCGGGCGGGGACGAGCAGCGCGGCGAGCTGCTGCTGGAGTTCGCCACCTGGCTGTAGGGCGGCATGGCGCCGTCTCGGGGCGGCACGGCCGGCCTCTGGGGAGCGGCACGGCTGCTGCCTGGGGGGCTCAGCTGCCGTCTGGAAGCGGCACCGCTGTCTCTGGGGGCGGTGCCGACAGCCATCCGGGAGCGGCACGGCGCCCCCTGGGGGCGGCACGGCTGCCGTACGGAATCGGCGCTGCTCTCTGGGGGCGGCCGACAGCTATCCGGGAGCGGCACGGCGCCCCCTGGGGCGCGGCACGGCTGCCCTCTGGGGGCGCACGGCTGCTGCCTGGGGCGGCACAGCCTGCCGTCCAGGAGCGACGCCGATGCCCTCTGGGCGCGGCATGGCTGCCATCCGGGGCAGCACGGCGCCCTCTGGAAGCGGCACCGCGCCCATCCAGGAGCAGCACAGCCGCCGTCCCGGAAACGACCGGGGCCGGGCGGTACCGGCTTCCCGGTACCGCCCGGCCCCGTGGCCGTTCCTCGTCCGTCAGGCGCTCAGCCGGGCCACGGCCTCCTCGACCGTCAGCTCCTCGCGCTCGCCCGTACGGCGGTCCTTCAGCTCGACGACGCCCTCGCCGGCGCGGCGGCCCGCGACCAGGATCGTCGGGACGCCCAGCAGCTCGGCGTCGGTGAACTTCACGCCCGGCGAGACGCCGGCCCGGTCGTCCACCAGGACGCGCAGGCCCGCGGCGCCCAGCTTCTCGCCGACCTCCAGGGCCAGCTCGGTCTGCTTGGCCTTGCCCGCGGCGACCACGTGCACGTCGGCGGGGGCCACCTCGCGCGGCCAGCACAGGCCGGACTCGTCGTGGGTCTGCTCGGCGAGGGCCGCGACGGCGCGGGAGACGCCGATGCCGTACGAGCCCATCGTGACCCGCACCGGCTTGCCGTTCTGGCCGAGCACGTCCAGCTCGAAGGCGTCCGCGTACTTGCGGCCCAGCTGGAAGATGTGGCCGATTTCGATCGCCCGGTCGATGCGCAGGCCGGCGCCGCACCGGGGGCAGGGGTCGCCCGGCTCGACCACGACGACGTCCAGGTACTCGTCGACCTCGAAGTCCCGGCCCGCGACGACGTTGCGGGTGTGCTTGCCGTCCTTGTTGGCGCCGGTCACCCAGACGGTGCCGGGGGCGACGCGCGGGTCGGCGAGGTACTTGAAGGACTTGCCCGCCAGGCCCTGCGGACCGACGTAGCCGCGGACCAGGTCCGGGCGGTCGGTGAAGTCCTCGGCGGTGACCAGCTCGACCGTGGCCGGGGCCAGGTGCTCGCCCAGCTTGCCGAGGTCCACCTCGCGGTCGCCGGGGACGCCCACCGCGACGATCTCGCCGTCCACCTTGACGAGGAGGTTCTTGAGGGTGGCGGAGGCGGGGATGCCCAGGTGCTCGGCCAGCGTCTCGATGGTCGGGGTGTCCGGGGTGTCCAGCTCCTCCATGGCGCCGGCGCCGGAGGCGTCCGAGGGCTCGACCTTGACCGTGACGGCCTCGGTGTTGGCCGCGTAGTCGCAGGCCGGGCAGTCCACGAAGGTGTCCTCGCCGGCCGCGGCGGGGGCCAGGAACTCCTCGGAGGCCGAGCCGCCCATGGCGCCGGAGACGGCGGAGACGATGCGGTAGTCCAGGCCGAGGCGCTGGAAGATCTTCTGGTACGCCTCGCGGTGCAGGCGGTAGGACTCCGCCAGACCCTCGTCGCTGGTGTCGAAGCTGTACGAATCCTTCATCTGGAACTCGCGGCCGCGCAGCACGCCGGAGCGGGGGCGCGCCTCGTCCCGGTACTTGGTCTGGATCTGGTACAGCATCACCGGCAGGTCCTTGTAGGACGTGCACTGGTCCTTGACGGTGAGGGTGAAGATCTCCTCGTGGGTGGGCCCGAGCAGGTACTCGGCGCCCTTGCGGTCCTTGAGGCGGAACAGCAGGTCACCGTACTCCTCCCAGCGCTGGGAGGTCTCGTAGGGCTCCTTGGGCAGCAGCGCCGGGAGCAGGACCTCCTGGGCGCCGATGGCGTCCATCTCCTCGCGCACGATCCGCGAGACGTTCTCCAGCACCTTCTTGCCCAGCGGCAGCCAGGTCCAGATGCCGGCGGCGGTACGGCGGACGTAGCCGGCGCGCACGAGCAGCTTGTGGCTGGCGGTCTCGGCGTCGGCCGGGTCGTCGCGCAGCGTCTTGATCATCAATCGGGACATGCGCTGGACCTGGGCCATGGTGATTCTCCTGCGTAAGAAAGGTGACTTCCGCGAGGTTATCCGGAGGGGCACGCCCCATGGAAATGGGATACGCGCCGCGGGTTCCGTACGACCGGCCCCGTCAGCGCTTGAGCGGCAACGGCGCGCCCATGACCGCGTACGGGAGCGGGGCGCTCGGGAACAGCACGCGGCGGGCCAGGTCCTGGTAGCCGAGGGCGCGGTAGAGGCCGCGGGCCGGGCTGTCGGTGTCGATGGCGGACAGGATGCTGCGCGGTTCGGTGGCCCCGTCGGTGATGCGGGTGATCAGTTCGCGGCCGATGCGCCGGTTCTGGAAGGCGGGCAGCACATGCAGCTCGGTGATCACGAAGGAGTCGTCGAGCCAGTGGTCCAGGCCGCGGGCGCGCAGGTACGGCTCGACGACCGTGGACCACCAGTGCGTACGGCTGTTGGGCATGCCGTAGACGAAGCCGACCAGCCGCCCGCCGGGCGTCGTGGCGCCGAGGGCGCGGGCGCCGGGGCTGGTCAGATGGCGCAGGACGATGTGGCGGCGGACGCCGATCTCGTCGTCGGTGAGGCCGAACGCGAGCGCCTGTACGGCGAGCGCGTCGTCCACGCGGGCAGCGAGATCCAGGGGGCCGACCGCGACGTCATCCATGGTCGGGAGCGTACAAGGCACCGGCGCGTAAGACGATCGGCGGGACGGCCGGAGTGCGGCGGCATCCGGCCGCACGGGGCGCGGGCGGGTCAGAAGAGCACGCTCATGAAGGCGCCGGTCTCCTGGAAGCCGACCCGCCGGTACGCGGCGCGCGCCGCCGTGTTGAAGTCGTTCACGTACAGCGAGGCGACCGGCGCGACCTCGGTGAGGGCGTAGCGCAGCACCGCGGCCATCCCCGTCTCGGAGAGGCCCTTGCCGCGGTATTCGGGCGCGACCCAGACGCCCTGGATCTGGCAGGCCCGTGGCGTGGCGGCGCCGATCTCGGCCTTGAAGACGACCTTGCCGTCGTCGACCCGGGCGAACGACCGCCCGGCGCCGACCAGCTCGGCGACGCGCGCCTGGTAGAGCAGTCCGCCGTCGCCGGCCAGCGGTGAGATGCCGACCTCCTCGGTGAACATCGCCACGCACGCGGGCATGATCAGGTCCATCTCGTGCTTGCCGATGCGCCGGACGTACGGGTCCGGCTCGACCTCGGTGGCGAAGGAGGACGTGACCATCAGCGGCTGCCGGGCGCGCACCTCGCGGGCCGGGCCCCAGGCCGGTTCCAGGAGGGACCACAGTTCGGCGGTGGGTCCGGCCGGGCCGACGATGGAGGAGCAGCGGCGGCCCTGACGGCGGGCCCGCTCGGCGAAGCCGCGCACCGCCTCGGGGGTGGCGCAGACGGGGACGAGGTTGGCGCCCGCGTAGCACAGCGATTCCAGGCGGCCGTCGGCGTACCAGCCCCACATCTCGCCGCCGAGCCGCCACGGGTCGAGCCCGGCGACCTGCACGCGCGCGGCGACGAACGCGTTGGCGACGGGGTCGCGGTCCAGCACCGCGAGCGCGTCGTCGAGCTCCCCGGGCTCCAGCACCTTGGTGGTCGTGGTGGTCAGCACGTGTCGGAAAGCCTCACCTTTACGGGCCTGGGAGGCCAGGCAACTGCAGGTCCTGGAACTTTACCTCCCCGGCGGCGCGGGCAGCGGATCCGTTGCGGGTACCGCTCCCGGCACGATTTACGCACCGAGCCCCGCCACCGGTGTGGGCCGGTGGCGGGGCTCGTGGGGCGCCGGAGGCGGTGCGGGCGTCAGCCGGCGACGGAGATGGTGGGCTCGCCGGACGTCACGCCGTCCTTCTCCATCTGCTCGGCGATCTTCATGGCCTCTTCGATGAGCGTTTCGACGATCTTCGATTCCGGCACGGTCTTGATGACCTCGCCCTTGACGAAGATCTGCCCCTTGCCGTTGCCGGACGCGACACCGAGGTCGGCTTCGCGGGCTTCGCCGGGACCGTTGACGACGCAGCCCATGACCGCGACGCGCAGCGGCACCTCCATGCCCTCCAGGCCCGCGGTGACCTCGTCGGCGAGCTTGTACACGTCCACCTGGGCCCGCCCGCAGGACGGGCAGGAGACAATCTCCAGGCGGCGCGGGCGCAGGTTCAGCGACTCCAGGATCTGCAGGCCCACCTTGACCTCCTCGGCCGGCGGGGCCGACAGGGAGACGCGGATGGTGTCGCCGATGCCCTCGCTGAGCAGGGCGCCGAAGGCGACGGCCGACTTGATCGTGCCCTGGAAGGCCGGACCGGCCTCGGTCACGCCCAGGTGCAGCGGGTAGTCGCACTGGGCGGCCAGCTGCCGGTACGCGTTGACCATGACGACCGGGTCGTTGTGCTTGACCGAGATCTTGATGTCCCGGAAACCGTGCTCCTCGAACAGCGAGCACTCCCACAGCGCCGACTCCACCAGCGCCTCGGGGGTGGCCTTGCCGTACTTCTGAAGCAGACGGCGGTCGAGGGAGCCGGCGTTCACGCCGATGCGGATGGGAGTGCCCGCGTCGGAGGCCGCCTTGGCGATCTCCTTGACCTTGTCGTCGAACTGCTTGATGTTGCCGGGGTTGACCCGGACCGCGGCGCAGCCGGCGTCGATCGCGGCGAAGACGTACTTCGGCTGGAAGTGGATGTCGGCGATGACCGGGATCTGCGACTTGCGGGCGATGACCGGCAGCGCGTCGGCGTCGTCCTGGGTCGGGCAGGCGACGCGGACGATCTGGCAGCCGGAGGCCGTCAGCTCGGCGATCTGCTGGAGCGTGGCACCGATGTCGGACGTGCGCGTGGTCGTCATCGACTGCACCGAGACCGGTGCGTCTCCGCCCACGGCGACCGGACCGACCTGGATCTGGCGGCTGACCCGGCGGTCGGCCAGCTTGGTCGGTACGTCCGGCATTCCCAGTGAAATGGCAGTCATCTGGCGAGCAACCCCAAGGTGTGGATCTAGGTCCCGAGATCGGCGGGCTCCGGTCTTCGAGATTACGGCACGAGTGTTGCCGTGGGCACATCGAACCCCTCCGGCCCCCCTCCGGGGGGCGGAGGAGCACCCGTGTGCGCGGTTTGAGCGGCCGGTGGGCGGCCACCGGCCGGTCGCGGCCTGGCGGCCGCCCGTCCTCACGTGCCGGACGGGCTTGTTCTGCCCTATGTCAGTTTCACCGGATTCACCACATCGGCCACCAGGACCAGCAGCGTGAAGCAGATGAAGATCCCGGCGACCACGTAGGCGACCGGCATGAGCTTGGCCACGTCGAAGGGGCCGGGGTCGGGGCGGCGGAAGACGCGGGCGAACGCGCGGCGCACCGATTCCCACAGGGCGCCCGCGATGTGGCCGCCGTCCAGCGGCAGCAGCGGGAGCATGTTGAACAGGAAGAGGGACAGGTTGAACCCGGCGACCAGGAAGAGCATGGTCGCCACCCGCTGCTCCGGCGGGATGTTCAGCGAGAAGACCTCGCCGCCGACCCGGGCCGCGCCGACCACGCCCATCGGGGAGTCCTGCTTGCGCTCGCCGCCGTTGAAGGCGGCGTCCCACAGGTCGGGGACCTTCGCAGGCAGGTTGACCAGGGACTGGACACCCTGTTCGACCATGTTGCCCATACGGTCCACGGACTGCCCGAAGGACTGCTGGACGATGCCGGTGGCCGGGGTGAAGCCGAGGAAGCCGGCGGTGACGTACTCGCCCGGCACGTAGGAGCCGTGCCCGTCGGTCTTGGCGACCTTGTTCTCGATCAGGTTCGCGTGCAGCTGCTGCCGCTTGCCGTCCCGCTCGACGGTGATCGTCGCGGGGCCCGTGGTGTCCCGGATGCTCTGCTGGAGGCTGCCCCAGTCCGGTACGGGCTTGCCGTTGAAGTCGACGATTCTGTCGCCGGCCCGCAGCCCCGCGGCCTTGGCCGGGGAGTCCTTGGCGCCCTTCGTGCACTTGTCGGTCTTGGCGGAGGCCGCTATCACGCAGTCCGAGACCGAGCCGACCTGGGTGGTCTGGGTGTTGATGCCGAAGCCCATCAGCACGCCCATGAAGATCACGACCGCGAGGATCAGGTTCATGAACGGCCCGGCGAACATCACGATGACGCGCTTCCAGGGCTTGCGCGTGTAGAACAGGCGCTTCTCGTCACCGGGCTGCAGCTCTTCGAAGGCCGCCGAACGGGCGTCCTCGATCATGCCGCGCCAGGGGGAGGTGGACCTGGCGGTTATGGCGCCGTCCTCCCCCGGCGGGAACATCCCGATCATGCGGATGTAGCCGCCGAGCGGTATGGCCTTGATCCCGTACTCGGTGTCGCCCTTGCGCCGGGAGAACAGCGTCGGCCCGAAGCCGACCATGTACTGCGGCACCCGGATGCCGAACATCTTGGCCGTGGACAGGTGCCCCAGCTCGTGCCAGGCGATTGAGAAGAGCAGGCCGACGACGAAGACGACTATGCCCAGAACGGTCATCCAGGTCGTCATGCGCGAGCCTCCGATGTCGTACGGGCCGCTCGGGCGGCCAGCTCACGGGCGCGGGCGCGCGCCCAGATTTCCGCCTGCAAGACGTCCGCGACCGTCAGGGAGGTTCCCCTGCCGGGCGTGCCGTGCTCCGCGACCACTTCGGCGACCGTATCGACAATCCCTGTGAACGGCAGCCCGCCCTTGAGGAAAGCATCGACGCATTCCTCGTTGGCCGCGTTGAAGACGGCCGGCGCGGTGCCGCCCAGTTCGCCGACGTGGCAGGCCAGCGGCACGGACGGGAACGCCTCGGTGTCCAGGGGCAGGAAGTCCCACTGGTGGGCCCTGGTCCAGTCGATGCCGGGGGCGGCGTCCGGGACCCGGTCGGGCCAGCCGATTCCGAGCGCGATCGGCATGCGCATGTCGGGCGGGCTGGCCTGGGCCAGGGTGGAACCGTCGGTGAACTCCACCATCGAGTGGATGTAGGACTGCGGATGGACGACGACCTCGATGCGGTCGAAGGGCACGTCGTACAGCAGGTGCGCCTCGATGACCTCCAGGCCCTTGTTGACCAGGGTCGCGGAGTTGATCGTGATGACCGGGCCCATCGCCCAGGTGGGGTGGGCGAGCGCCTGCTCCGGCGTGACGGACGCCAGCTCCCGCTTCGTACGGCCGCGGAACGGTCCACCGGAGGCGGTGACGACGAGCTTGCGCACCTCGCTGCGGGGGCCGCCCAGCAGGCCCTGGAAGAGCGCGGAGTGCTCGGAGTCGACGGGCACGATCTGGCCGGGGCGCGCCTGGGCCTTGACCAGCGGGCCGCCGACGATCAGCGACTCCTTGTTGGCGAGCGCCAGCGAGCGGCCCGCCTTCAGGGCGGCGAGGGTGGGCACCAGGCCGATGGAGCCGGTGATGCCGTTGAGGACGGTGTGGCAGTCCAGGGCGGCGACCTCGGTGGCCGCGTCGGGCCCGGCGAGGATCTCCGGCAGCCGCTCCCCCGCCCCGTACCGCGCGGACAGCGCCTCGCGCAGCGCCGGCACCGCGTCCTCGCGGGCCACCGCCACCGTACGGACCCGCAGCCGGTGCGCCTGCTCGGCCAGCAGCTCCACCCGGCCGCCGGCCGCGGACAGCGCGGTCACCCGGAAGCGGTCGGGGTTGCGCAGCACCAGGTCGATGGCCTGGGTGCCGATGGAGCCGGTCGAGCCGAGGATCACGATGTCGCGCGGCCCGTCGCCGTCGCCGGTGAGCGGGGCGGGGACGAAGCGCAGATGCGGGTCAGCGAGGGTGTCCGTCATGGGCACCATTGTTGCCGGTCCGGGCGTGGCCGTGAGCCGCAGGGGATTGTCAGTGGGTCGTGGGACCGTACGGACATGGAACGAACGATGTCCCCGCCCGCACTGCTGGCCGCCGAGCTCATGCCCGCCGGCGCGGCGGAGCGCTGGACGGCGCTGCTGCGTCCGGCAGTGCGCCTGACCCGCCCGGACGACCGCCGCGCCCCGCTCGCCGGGCCGCCCGTGGGATATCTGGGCGGCCGTCCCGAGCTGCCGGACGACGTGCCGTGGCCGGTGTGGGAGGGAAACGGACCGCTCACGTTCGTCGCTTCGCTGTCGCTGTCCGCACTGGCCGGCGCGGACCTGGACATCCCCCTGCCCGGGGACGGCACGCTGCTGTTCTTCGTGTCCTACGGCCCCGGGCAGGGCGACGGCGTGCCCGGCCTCGGCCCGGAGGGGCAGCGGGGCGCCCGCGTCGTGTACGTGCCCGAGGGCACGCCCGTCGCCGAGCGCCGGGTTCCCGGGGGCCTCGAAGAGCCGTACCGCCGTGTCCCGCTGTCGGCCGAGCCGGAGATGACGTGGCCCGACCGCGAGGACTTCTGGCTGGGGGATCTGGTGGATGCCTCGCCCGGTGACGAGCTTCCGGAGTGGGCGGACGCCTTCGGCGACGCCTTGGCCGACCTCTCGCCCAAGGTGTGGCACCGCGTGGGCGGCTACCCCATACCCATACAGGGCGGTTTGGACTTCGACTTCCTCGGTGCGGACGAGGACCCGGACGACTGGGTGCTGCTCGCCCAGATCGACAGCGACGACCGGGCCCGGATGGAATGGGTCCACCAGGGCACCCTGTACTGGCTGATATCCCGGGCGGACCTGGCCGCGCGGAACTTCGCGGGAGCGCGCTTCACCTGGCAGTTCCTCTAGAAACCTCCGGTGAAGCGCGCCCCGTCCGGCTCAGCGGATCGGCCGGTGGACGTTCTCCTTGGCCGACGGTCCGGGTGTCGCCTCGGCGATCCACGGGCCGTCGCCGCTCGGGTCCACGACGCCGTCCTCCAGCCAGGCGTACGTACCGGTCAGCACGCCCGAGACGACCTTGCGGTCCAGGTCGTCGGTGTTGGTCCACAGCCGCCCGAAGAGCTCGTCCACGCGGATACGGGCCTGCCGGCAGAACACGTCGGCGAGCTGGTGCGCCTCGCGGCCGTGATCGTCGGTGGCGCGCAGGTGCTCGGCCCGTACGACGGCCGCGCTCATGGCGAACAGCTCGGCGCCGATGTCCACGATCCGGCCGAGGAAGCCCTGCTTGGTCTCCATCCGGCCCTGCCAGCGGGACATGGCGTAGAAGGTGGAGCGGGCCAGCTTGCGCGCGGCCCGCTCCACATACCGCAGGTGCCCGGCGAGTTCCCCGAACTCCGCGTACGTACGCGGCAGTTGACCGGGCCCGGCGACCAGCTTGGGCAGCCAGCGGGCGTAGAACGTACCGGCCTTGGCGGCGGCCCTGCCCTTGTCGGAGAGCGACTTCTCGGGGTCGATGAGGTCACCGGCCACGGACAGGTGCGCGTCCACCGCCTCGCGGGCGATGAGCAGGTGCATGATCTCCGAGGAGCCCTCGAAGATCCGGTTGATGCGCAGGTCGCGCAGGATCTGCTCGGCGGGCACGGCGCGCTCGCCGCGGGCCGCGAGGGAGGCCGCGGTCTCGAAGCCCCGGCCGCCGCGGATCTGCACGAGTTCGTCGGCCATCAGCCAGCCCATCTCGGAGCCGTAGAGCTTGGCCAGCGCCGCCTCGATGCGGATGTCGTTGCGGTCCTCGTCCGCCATCTGGGAGGACAGGTCGACCACGGCCTCCAGGGCGAAGGTGGTGGCCGCGATGAAGGAGATCTTGGAACCCACCGCCTCGTGCTTGGCGATCGGCTTGCCCCACTGCTCACGGGCCGCGGACCACTCACGGGCGATCTTCAGGCACCACTTGCCGGCGCCGACGCACATGGCGGGCAGCGAGAGGCGGCCGGTGTTGAGCGTGGTCAGCGCGATCTTCAGACCGGCGCCCTCGGGGCCGATGCGGTTCGCGGCGGGCACCCGTACGCGATGGAAGCGGGTGACGCCGTTCTCGATGCCGCGCAGGCCCATGAAGGCGTTGCGGTTCTCGACGGTGACGCCCTCGGCGGCGGCCTCCACGACGAACGCGGTGATGCCGCCCTTGTGCCCCTCGCTCTTAGGGACGCGCGCCATGACCACGAGGAGGTCGGCGACGACCCCGTTGGTGGTCCAGAGCTTCACACCGTCCAGGACGTAGTCCTCGCCGTCGGGCACCGCCATGGTCGCCAGCCGGGCCGGGTCGGAGCCCACGTCCGGCTCGGTGAGCAGGAACGCCGAGATGTCCGTCCGGGCGCAGCGCGGCAGGAAGGTGTCCTTCTGCTCCTGGGTGCCGAACAGTTTCAGCGGCTGCGGTACGCCGATCGACTGATGCGCGGAGAGCAGCGCGCCGATGGCGGGGTTGGCGGAGCCGACGAGGGCGAGCGCCTTGTTGTAGTAGACCTGCGTGAGGCCGAGGCCGCCGTACTTGGTGTCGATCTTCATACCGAGCGCGCCGATCTCCTTGAGACCGTCGATGGTCTCGTCGGGGATCTGCGCCTCGCGTTCGATGCGGGCGCCGTCGATCTTCGTCTCGCAGAAGTCGCGGAGCTTGGCGAGGAACTCCTCACCGCGCTGGGCGTCCTCGGTGGCGGGGGTGGGGTGCGGATGGATGAGGTCGAGCCGGAAGCGGCCCAGGAACAGTTCCTTGGCGAAGCTGGGCTTGCGCCAGTCCTGCTCCCGGGCGGCCTCGGCGACCTGCCGGGCCTCGCGCTCGGACACATTGCGGGTGGATGGAGCGGTCATGAGGGGCTCACCTCGCCGCGGAGTCGGGTCACGGAGTGGGTCGGTGGGAACCGGGCGCCCCGCGGTCACGGAATCCGGCGTTCCGTACCGGTCGGCGCCGGGCCGGTGTGCGTACGGCGCTCCCGCCGCCGTCCGGCTACCGGTCAGTGCTACTTGTGAGTCTGTACCCGTTCCGTTCGACTTGCACCAGACTCCGCGGCACGGAACGGGGCGGACGGCGCCCCTCCTGCCCCGCCCGCCTCAGCGGGCGCCCGGCGTGACCAGCCCCGTCTCGTACGCCAGCACCACGGCCTGGGCCCGGCTGCACAGCCCCAGCTTGGCCATCGTCCGGTTCAGATGCGTCTTGACCGTGGCCTCGCTGATCACCAGCCGGGCCGCGATCTCGGGGTTGGACAGGCCCCTGGCGGTGTGGCGTAGCACCTCCAGCTCGCGGGCGGTGAGCGCCTGGAGCGTCTCGGGCCCGTCCGCCGTCTCCCGGCCCGGTTCGTCCCGCTGGCGCGCGTACGCCTCGACCAGCCTGCGCGTGACGCTCGGCGCGAAGAGCATGTCGCCGCCCGCGACGGTGGCGAGGGCCGAGAGCAGCCGCTGCGGCGGGGTGTCCTTCAGCAGGAAGCCGCTGGCCCCGGCGCGTAGCGCCGCGTAGACGTACTCGTCCAGGTCGAAGGTGGTCAGCACCACGACGCGCGGGGCCGGCTCGCCCGCCTCGGCCGCGCCGCGCAGAATGCGTTCGGTGGCGGTGATGCCGCTGACGCCGGGCATCCGGATGTCCATCAGGATCACATCGGGGCGGTGTTCGGCGGCCAGCCGGACCGCCTCCTCGCCGTCCGACGCCTCGGCCACCACCTCGACGTCGGGCGCGGCCCGCAGCAGGGCGGCGATACCGGCCCGGATGAGGATCTGGTCATCGGCCACCAGCACCCTGATCATGCTCTGTCGTCCCTTTCCGAGGCGGTGCCGGCCCCGCCCCGGAGTGGACGGGCAGGGTGAGCCGCACCTGGAAGCCGCCGCCCGGGAGAGGCCCGGCCCGCAGACTGCCGCCGTAAATCCTGGCCCGCTCGCGCATCCCTATCAACCCGTGTCCGGTCGAGACATGGCCGGAAGTCGCCGGTGGAACGGCGGCTTCCGCGGGCGGGCCGCCGTCGTCGCGCACCTCGACCGTGAGGCGTTCGGCGCCGTGGTGGACGAGCACCACGACGCGGGCGCCCCGTGCGTGCTTGAGGGCGTTGGTCAGCGCTTCCTGCACGACGCGGTAGGCGCACTGTTCAAGCCCCGGCGCATACGGCCGCCGCTCCCCCGTCGTCCGCAGCTCGGCCGGCAGCCCGGCGGCCCGTACCCGCTCGACGACCCCGCCGATCCGGTCCAGGCCCGGCGCCGGTTCGTAGGCCGCGGCGTCCTCGCCCTCGCCCGTTTCCGAGCGGTCCACGGCGGCCGGGCCGCCCGCCATCTCCCGCGGGTCCACGCGCAGGACGGCCAGCAGCCGCCGCATCTCCTCCAGCGCCTCGCCGCTGGTCCCGGCGATGGTGCCGAGCGCGCGCCGGGCGGTCTCCGGGTCAGAGGCGAAGACGTACCCGGCCAGCCCGGCCTGTACGGAGATCACGGACATGTGGTGGGCGACCACGTCGTGCAGTTCGCGGGCGATGCGCACCCGTTCGTCGGCAACGGCGCGCCGGGCGTTCTCCTCCTTCTCGCGGCGCAGTTGCCCGGCCATCTCGGTGAGCCTGACGTTGCGCTCGGCGGAGGTGCGGGCGACGTTGCCGAACCAGCACAGGATGACCGTGTACACCACGCTCTGCCCGAGCGTGGTCGGCCAGGCGCTCTCGTTGCCCGTCGTACCGGCGAAGTTCCACAGCGCGGCCAGCAGCACGGAGCAGCCCGCGGCGACGCGCGGGGGCCGGTGGGAGGCGACGGTGTAGAGCGCCATCAGGCCCGCAAGGCTGTTGACGACGGGCCAGTAGTCCAGCGCGATGTAGGCGAACCACAGGAGGAAGACGCTCAGGCACACCGCGACGGGGGCCCTTCTGCGGGCCACGAGCAGCAGGTTGATCAGGCAGGTCAGTACGGAGCCGAGGCCGTCCAGACGGTGCCAGCCGGCGGGCGCGTTGTCGTGGCCGAGCAGCAGCGACACGGTCGCGAAGGCCGCGGCGACGGCCGTGTCGAGAGCGAACGGCGAGAGTTTCCGCACCCGCCGTCGCACCACCCCGGCCACTCCGGCCACCCCGCCCCTGCGCACGGCCGCAGCGTAACCCGGGCAGCACAACGGGGCATCGAACCGGAGGAGGCGGTCCGCCTACCGCGGAAGTTGTACGTCCGGCCGGTGGCTACCACGGAAGTCACGGACGCTTTTCCACCCGTGACGGGACGCCCCGGCGCACGGGGCGCGCGTACGGTCGCAGAGCGACACCGCACCACGGCGCCGCCACGGGGGAACGGCGCCACCGCACGGCCACGGGGGAACGGGGGAGGCGGCGTGCTGCGGGACGGGGTCCCGGAGCACGCCGCTCGCTTCCCGGAAGTCCAGCTTCAGCAGCTCGTCTTCCCGAGGGGCGGCTCTTAGAGGTCCAGCCCCGTGAGGACCAGCACCCGCTCGTACGTGTAGTCCTCCATCGCGAAGCGCACGCCCTCGCGCCCCACGCCGGACTGCTTGGCGCCGCCGTACGGCATCTGGTCCGCGCGGTAGGAAGGCACATCGCCGATGATCACGCCGCCGACCTCCAGCTCCCGGTGCGCCCGGAAGGCGGTCTGCACGTCGTGCGTGAACACGCCCGCCTGGAGGCCGTACTTGGAGTCGTTGACGGCGGCAAACGCCGCGTCCGTGCCGTCCACCTTCGTCAGGCTGAGGACCGGTCCGAAGACCTCCTCGCAGGCCAGCGTCACACCGGCCGGCACGCCCTCCAGGACGGTCGGGGCGTAGGAGGCGCCGTCCCGCTTGCCGCCCGCGAGCAGCTTCGCGCCCGCGCCGACGGCCTCGTCCACCCACGCCTCGACGCGCTTGGCGGCGTCCTCGCTGACCAGCGGGCCGACCTCGGTCTCGTCGTCCGACGGGTCGCCGGTGACCTGCGCGTTGACGGCGGCCACGATCTTCGGCACCAGCCGGTCGTAGACGGTCGCGTCGGCGATCACCCGCTGCACCGAGATGCAGGACTGGCCGCCCTGGTAGTTGGAGAAGGTGGCGATGCGCTGCGCCGCCCAGTCCAGGTCGGCCTCGGAGGCGAAGTCGGCCAGCACCACGGCCGCGCCGTTGC
This sequence comes from Streptomyces sp. NRRL F-5755, assembly GCF_001279365.1. NCBI lineage: Bacteria > Bacillati > Actinomycetota > Actinomycetes > Kitasatosporales > Streptomycetaceae > Streptomyces > Streptomyces sp. NRRL F-5755. The sequence goes on from NZ_LGCW01000252.1 coordinate 69,770, forward strand.
CGCCGAGTTCGAGGGTGCAGTGCTTGCGCGGCACCGAGTCCATGATCGCGTAGCCGACCTTCTCGGACCCGGTGAAGGAGATCACCGGCAGCCGCTCGTCCTGGACCAGCGCGGGCATCCGGTCGTTGGACACCGGCAGGATCGACCAGGAGCCGGCCGGCAGGTCGGTCTCGGCCAGCAGCTCGCCGAGGATCAGGCCGGACAGCGGGGTGGCCGGGGCGGGCTTGAGGATGATCGGCACGCCCGCCGCGATCGCCGGGGCGATCTTGTGGGCGCAGAGGTTGAGCGGGAAGTTGAAGGGCGCGATGCCCAGCACCGTGCCGCGCGGGAAGCGGCGGGTCAGCGCGAGCCGGCCGGCGCCGCCCGCGTCGGTGTCCAGACGCTGCGCCTCGCCGCCGTTGAAGCGGCGGGCCTCCTCGGCCGCGAACCGGAAGACGGACACGGCCCGGCCCAGTTCGCCGCGGGCCCACTTCATGGGCTTGCCGTTCTCGGCGGAGATCAGCCGGGCGATCTCCTCCGTGCGCTCCACCAGGCGCCGCTGCACATGGTCCAGAGCCGCCGCGCGTACGTGCGCGGGGGTGGCGGACAGCTCGGCCTGTACGGCGACGGAGGCCGCGACGGCCTCCTCGACCTGCGCCTCGGTGGGAACGCTCACCGTGCCGACGAGACGGCCGTCCCAGGGGGAGGTGACGTCGAAGGTGTCCTCGCCGGTGGCCTGGCGACCGGCGAGCCAAAAGGCGGTGGGAGAAGTCACAGTGGGTCCCGGCCCTTCCGAAGTGGGGGTGGTACGGACGGCCCCGCGGGGGCCTGGGTCCACCGTAGGGGCGGGGTACGGCCGGAGCGTTTGTCCGGCACGTAGTAGTCGTACGGTGCGGCCCGCCGCATTGGCGTACGGGGCGCCGCCCCACGCCACACAGACCGGCGCCTCACGCCACACGGATCGCCGCCCCGCACCACGCAGACCGCCTCGCGCCACGGGGTGCCGCCGCCCCACGCCACACGGTGCCGCCGCCCCGCGCTACGCGGTGCCGCCCCCGTACGGTTCCGTGACCGCCGCCGTCGTCTTCAGCGCCAGCCACAGCTCCATGCGCACGTCCGGGTCGTCCAGCGAGCGCCCGAGGATCTCCTCCACCCGCCGCATCCGGTAGCGCAGCGTGTGCCGGTGCACGCCCAGGTCGGCGGCTGCCGCGTCCCACTGGCCGTGCCGGGACAGCCAGGCCCGCAGGGAGGCGACGAGGTCCCCGCGGCCGGTGGCGTCATGCTCGTGCAGGGCGCGCAGCAGGCCGTCCGCGAAGGCCCGTACGGCGTCGTCGGCGAGCAGCGGCAGGACCGACCCGGCCGCCACGTCCTCGTGCTCGACGAGCACCCGGCCGCGGCGGCGGGCCACGGACAGGGCCTGTTCCGCCTGGCGGTACGCGTGCGCGGCGTCCCGGGGCCCGGAGGGCGCGGACAGGCCGACGGCCAGACCCTCGCCGGAGCGCCCCGCCTCCGCGCGCGCCGTGCGCCCGCGGGGCAGCGGCTGCCCGCCGAACCGGGCCTCGGCTGCCGCGGCATGCTCGGCGCACGCCTCGGCGGCGGCCCCGCCGTCGGCGGCCAGCACGACCAGCCTGCCGCCCTCCGGAACGGCCAGCACCGCTTCGCCGGTGCGGGCCGCCGCCGACTCCATGGCGTCGGCGAGCGCGTCCAGAACGGGCGGGCCATCCGCGGACTCCGCGTCTTCCGCACCGTCCGCGCCGTCCGCTGCGACCGGTTCGGCCACCACCACCCGGAACGGGGCGTCCAGGAGCCCGCCGTACAGCCGGCCCGCGACCGCCCGCGCGTGGTCCGGCTCGCCCGCCAGCAGCATGCGCAGCACCGCGGCGCCGAGCCGCTGCTCCGCCTCCTGGAGGGCGCGGGAGCGTTCGGTGGTCAGGGTCAGCAGGGCGACGGCGGAGTGCACGGCGAAGCGCTCGGCGGTGCCCAGGGGCGCGCCCGTGCCGACCGCGAGCACGCCGCGGGCGCGGCGGCCGGTGCCCAGCGACTGCAGCTCGACCCGGTCGTCACCGGCCGCCTCGCTGACCACCGAGCTGGCGGGGGCGGGGCGCTCGCGCAGCCGCGCCACGTCGTCGCCGAGCCGGGCGGCGCGGCGGGCCGCCCAGTCGGGGGCCGCGGCGACCACCGCGCCGGACGCGTCGTACAGCGCGGCCCAGCCCTTGAGGTGCGCGGCGAGCCGGGCCAGCAGCTCGGCCGGGCCCTCGGCGCCGAGCGCCGCCCGGGTCAGCTCGCGCTGCGCCTCGAAGCCTTCGGTCACCGCGCGGTACTGGTCGGCGGCGACCGCGGCGGAGACGGCCTTGCTGATGGCGATGAACGGGGTGCTGCGGGGCACGCCCAGCAGCGGCAGCGACTCCTCCTCGGCGGCGGTGACCAGCGCCTGGGGCACGTCCTCGTAGTTGACGCCGACCGCGAAGCCCAGCCCGACGACACCGGCGCCCGCGACCCGACGCACGTATCTTCGGGCGGTCTCCGGGTCCTCGGCGTCCAGCTTGAGGGCGGTGATGAGCAGCAGCTCGCCGCCTTCCATGTACGGCACCGGGTCGATCAACTCGCTGGCGTGCGCCCAGCGCACGGGGGTGGCCAGCCGGTCCGCGCCCGCGAGCACCGTCAGCTTGAGCGCGGAGTGGTGGGCCAGGGAGGCGAGCGTGTGCGGCATGGGACCTTCGGGGGCGTCGGCGGGGCGGGCGGTGCGGTGACGGTCGGTGATCTTCGCCGTCCCGTATGAACGGTCGCTCCCGATTCTGCCTCAGCGGAAGGGTGCGGGGGTGGGTTCGTCCGGGGATACGGCCGTACGGGGCGGGGCGGCTCCGTGGGGGGGCGGGCGGGGCGGCC
>NZ_LGCW01000253.1:0-201 GCF_001279365.1 Streptomyces sp. NRRL F-5755
CGCCGGAGGATGAGGTTCCTTTGAAAAGCCCACCGGCACCCTAGGGGTGCGGGTGGCACACACAGCGAGGACGCTGTGAACGGGAAGCCTATTCCGCTTCCTGTTCCGCTCTCGTGTGTGTTGACCCGATTACGGGTAAACATTCACGGAGAGTTTGATCCTGGCTCAGGACGAACGCTGGCGGCGTGCTTAACACATGCA
>NZ_LGCW01000254.1:0-200 GCF_001279365.1 Streptomyces sp. NRRL F-5755
CATCCGCAGCCGGTTGTGAGCCCCCTTCCACGAACCGAAGCGTTCGGGCAGGTCCGTCCACGGCGTGCCGGTGCGGTACTTGAACGCGATCGCGTCGATCACTTGCCGGTGATCACGCCACCGCCCTCCACGCTTCGGTGTCCGGTCCGGCAGCAACGGCTCGATGCGTGCCCACTGGGCGTCAGTCAACGACACACCAG
>NZ_LGCW01000255.1:0-71601 GCF_001279365.1 Streptomyces sp. NRRL F-5755
CTCCTGGGAGCGGGAGTTGGGGCGGGGTGGGTGGATCGGGATCGGGTGGGATCGTGCTTGCGGGGCGTATGGGAACCGGGCGGCCACGCTTGTGCAGCAGGTGGTGTGGGCGGAGGAGTACGCGGCTGCGGGGGCGCCGGAGCGGGTGGGGCATATCGGTGAGAATCTGCTGGCTCCGACGCTGATCGCGTACGGGGACGCCGCGCAGCGGGATCGTTTCCTGCCGCCTGTCGCGCGGGGGGAGGAGCTGTGGTGCCAGGGGTACAGCGAGCCCGGGGCGGGCTCGGACCTGGCGGCGGTTCGTACGGTGGCGGTGCGGGACGGGGGTGTCTATCGGATCACCGGGCAGAAGATCTGGACCTCGTTGGCGCATGAGGCCGACTGGATCTTTGTGCTCGCCCGGACCGATCCGGGTGAGCGCCGGCGTCGGGGGCTGTCCTTTCTGCTGGTGCCGATGGATCAGCCGGGGCGGATCGAGGTGCGGCCGATCCGGCAGCTGACGGGTACGGCCTCGTTCAACGAGGTGTTCTTCGATGGTGCGGTGGCGCGGGCCGAGCATGTGGTCGGGGGGCCTGGGGACGGGTGGCGGGTGGCTACGGGGCTGCTGGCGCTGGAGCGTGGCGTGTCCACGCTGGCGCAACAGGTCGCCTTCGGGCGGGAGTTGGGCGAAGTCATCGGGGAGGCCGTACGGAACGGTGCGGCGGACGATCCTGTACTGCGGGACCGGCTCGTACGGCAGTGGGCCGAGCTGCGTGTCATGCGCTGGAACGCGCTGCGCACTCTTGGGCCCGCCGCTGGTGACGCGGGCGCGCCCAGTGTGGCGAAGCTGTTGTGGGCCGGGTGGCATCAGCGGTTGGGGGAGCTGGCGATGCATGTACGGGGGGCGGGCGCGGCGTCCGGCCCCGGGGACTGGTCGGCGGACGCGCCGTACGAGCTGGACGCGGCGCAGCGGCGGTTCCTGTTCAGCCGGGCCGACACCATCTACGGCGGCTCGGACGAGATCCAGCGCGGCATCATCGCCGGGCGTGTGCTCGGCCTCGACGGAGGGCGGAAGCACTGATGAGGGGCGTCATCTTCGAGGGCGGACAGCCGCCGCGGGTCGTGGACGACCTGGAGGTACGGGGGCCGGGGCCGGGCGAGGTGCTGGTCGGCATCCGGGCGGCGGGGCTGTGCCACAGCGATGTGTCAGTGGTCGATGGGACGATTCCTTATCCGGTGCCCGTGGTGCTGGGGCACGAGGGTGCGGGCGTGGTCGAGGAGGTGGGGGACGGGGTCACACACGTAACGGCGGGAGATCATGTCGCGCTGTCCACGCTGGCCAACTGCGGGACGTGCGCGGAGTGCGACCGCGGCCGGCCCACGATGTGCCGCGCGTCGATCGGCAGGCCCGGGAAGCCGTTCCGGCACGGCGGCCGGGCGGTGTACGGCTTCGCGTCCAACTCGGCCTTCGCGGAGCGCACGGTCGTCAAGGCCGTGCAGGCGGTGCGGATTGCCCGGGAGATTCCGCTGACCTCGGCGGCGTTGATCGGGTGCGGTGTGCTGACGGGGGTCGGCGCCGTACTGAACCGCGCGCGGGTGGGACCGGGGGACACGGTGGTGGTCATCGGCGCGGGCGGCATCGGGCTGAACGTGCTCCAGGGCGCCCGGCTGGCCGGGGCCTCGGTGATCGTCGCGGTGGACGCCAATCCGGCGAAGGAGGCGGTGGCGCGGCAGTTCGGGGCGACGCACTTCGTCGACGCGTCGGCGGTGCCGGACACCGTCGAGGCCGTGCGGACCGTGCTGCCTACGGGCGCCGACCACACCTTCGAGTGCGTGGGCAGCACGCGGCTGGTCCGGCAGGCCGTGGACCTCCTCGACCGGCACGGGCAGGCGGTGCTGCTCGGCGTGCCGCCGGCCGCCGCCGAGGCGTCGTTCGTGGTCGCGTCGATGTACCTGGACAAGTCCATCCTGGGCTGCCGTTACGGTTCCGCCCGCCCGCAACGCGACATCGCCCGCTACGCCCGCCTCTACGCGGAGGGCCGCCTCCTCCTGGACGAGCTGGTGACCCGGACGTACGCGATCGAGGACTTCGCGAAAGCGGTGGAGGACATGCGGCGGGGGCGGCTGGCGCGGGGCGTGCTGACGTTCTGATCCGTGGCCGCTTGATCCCTGGCCGCCCGGACCCGCCGCCTCTCGTCAGGTGCTGAAGCGGCCGAAGGTGCCCCGGTGGAACAGCAGCGGACCGGCCTGCGCGGCCTCCGTGTCCGTACCGAGCGCGGCCACCCGTCCCACGACGATGAGGTGGTCGCCGCCGGTGTGCACGGCCTGGACCGCGCAGTCGATCCAGGCGGGCACGCCCGCGAGGCGGGGCGAGCCGGTGACGGGGGCCGGCGTGTGGGCGACGCCCGCGAACTTGTCCGCGCCGCTGACGGCGAAGGCCCGGCACAGCGCCCCCTGGCCCGCCCCCAGGATGTTGACGCAGAAGACACCGGCGCGGGCGATCCGCGGCCAGGTCGTGGACGTACGGGCCACCATGAACGTGACCAGCGGCGGGTCCAGGGACAGCGACGCGAACGACTGGCAGGCGAAGCCGGCCGGGCCGTGCGCCGCGGCGCCGTCGGCCCCGGCCGTTCCGGGTGCGGGTGCGGGCGCGGTGATGATCGTGACGCCGCTGGCGAAGTGGCCGAGTACGTTGCGGAAGTCGGCCGGGTCGAGGGGCGCGCGCTCGTCCTCCCGTACGGCTCTGAGGGCGGGGCGCGGCGGTACGGCGGCGCGGTCGGCCGGATCCGGCGCCGTGGCCGAGGTCGGCGCGCCGACCGAACGCAGATAGCGCACCGCGGTGGCTGCCATACCGGCGTGTCCCATCATGCGTCCATTGAACCTGATGGCCCGTCAGTTTTGAAGGCGCGGGCGGGCCCGTCCCGCCGGGGCTCACCGCCCCCGGTACGTCGGCCGGCGGCGCTCCACGAAGGCCGCGACCCCCTCCCGCGCGTCCGCCGTCGTCATGTTGATCTCCTGAGCCGCCGCCTCGGCCGCGAACGCCGTGCCCCGGTCGGCCTCCAGCGAGGCGTTGACCAGCTGCTTCGTGAGGGCGAGGGCCCGGGTCGGGCCGGCGGCGAGCCGGTCCGCCCAGTCCCGTGCGGCCTTCTCCAGGCCCGCGTCCGGCACGACCCGGTTGACCAGGCCCATCCGCTCGGCCTCGACCGCCGTGACGGCGTCGCCGAAGAACAGCAGCTCCTTCGCGCGCTGCGGTCCGACGAGCCGGGGCAGCAGGTACGCGCCACCGCCGTCCGGTACGAGGCCGCGCCGCGCGAACACCTCGATGAACGTCGCGGACTCGGCCGCCACCACCAGGTCACAGGCGAAGGCGAGGTGCGCGCCGAGCCCGGCGGCGGTGCCGTTGACGGCGGCGAGGACGGGTTTCTCGCAGTCCAGTACGGCGGATACGAGGCGCTGGGCGCCGAGCCGGATCAGACGCGCCACGTCGCCCGCCACGCGCTCGGGCGGCTGCTGGGCGGCGGAGCCGGAGGCATCGGCCGCCCCGCCGCGCAGGTCGGCGCCCGCGCAGAATCCCTTGCCCGTGGCGGTGATGACGACGGCCCGCACGTCCGGGTCGGCGGAGGCGTCGGAAAGTCTTGCGATGATGCGTTCGCGCTGGTCAGGGGTGATGGCGTTGAGGGCGGACGGGCGGTTGAGGGTGATCCGCAGCACGCCGTTGTCAGTGGTGTGGAGTATCAAGGAATCAGCGGCGCCGGGCCGGGGGGAATCGGCCGGGGGCCGGTGGGCTTCGGTCCCGGGTCGGCCGGGTTCGGGGGAAACGGGGGTGGGTGACATGGCGAAGCGGCTCCAAGCGGTGGGGGCGGCGGTTGCGGGGGCGGTGCGGTCCGTACGGGCCCGGTGGCGGCCCGGGCGTCCGGCCCGCCCGTCAGTGGCAGACGGCCAGCGCGTCGAGCGCGACCGCGCCCTGCCCGCGCGGCAGCACCATCAGCGGGTTGATGTCCAACTCGGCCAGCTCGCCGCTCAGTTCAAGCGCCATGCGCTGCACGCGCAACACGACCTCGACCAGCGCGTCCACGTCCGCGGGCGGCGCGCCGCGCACCCCGTCCAGCAGCGCGCGGCCGCGCAGCTCGCCGAGCATCGCGCGGGCCCGGTCCTCGCCGAAGGGCGGCACGCCGACGGCGGTGTCCCGCAGCACTTCGACCAGCGCCCCGCCCAGCCCGACGGTCACGGTCGGCCCGAAGAGCGGGTCCGGTGTGACGCCCACGACCATCTCCACACCCCGCTCGACCATCTGGCAGACGAGCACCCCGTCCAGCTCGATGCCCTCGTGGCGGGCGATGTCGGTCAGCTCCCGGTAGGTGTCCCTGACCTGGCTGGCGGAGGTCAGCCCGGTCCGCACGAGCCCGAGTTCCGTCTTGTGCGCGAGCCGCGGCGCGGACGCCTTCAGGACGACGGGGTAGCCGACCAGGCTCGCCGCGCGCACGGCCGCCGCCGCGCTGGTCACCAGCTGCTCGCGCGGCACCCTGATCCCGTACGCACGCAGCAGCTGCTTCGCCGCGTGCTCGCTGAGCTGCTGTCCCGGGCGCATCAGGTCCCGCGCCTTGCGCGCGGCGGGGGAGGGGACGCGCGGGGCGCCGTCGAAGGGGGAGCGGTAGGCGGCCGTGAAGCGGTGGTGTTCGAGATGGGCGCGCACGGCCGTGACACAGTTGGCAAACGTACGGAACGTCGCCACCCGCCGCGACCCCAGCAGGGTGCGCCGATAGGCGTCCTCGGTGCCGACGGGAGAGCCCCAGACGACGCACACCAGCTTGTCCGTCTCTTCCGCCGCGTCCACGAGGTCCTGCGCGAGCTTGTCGCTCAGCGGTGGGAACGGGCCGGTGATCGGGCAGATCAGTACGCCGACCGACGGGTCCGCCAGGATCGCGTCGATGATCTGCCGGCCGCGCCGGTCGCCCACCGGGTGCCCGCCGCTGTCCACCGGGTTGGCGACGCTGAGATGGTCCGGGATCCACTGGTGCAGCTCGTCCTGCTTCGCGCGGCCGAGCGTGGGCAGCCGCAGCCCGGCGGCCGTCGCCAGGTCCGCGAAGTGGGCGCCGGTGCCCCCGGATATCGAATAGACGGCGACGCCGTCGGCGGTGGGCGTACGGGCGCGGGCGAGCAGGGCCGCGGTGTCCTGCAACTCGTCCAGCCCGTCCACCCGGACCACGCCGAACTGCCGCATGGCCGCGTCCACCACCGCGTCGGCGCCGGTGAGCTTGCCGGTGTGCGAGGCGGCGGTACGCGCCCCGGCCTCGGTGCGGCCGACCTTGACGGCGACCACCGGGACCTTGTTGCGGGCCGCGCGGTCGGCGGCGAGCAGGAAGCTGCGGCCGTCCTTGAACCCTTCGACGTAGGCGGCGATGGCCCCGACCTCGGAACGGGAGGCGAAGTAGGAGAGGAAGTCGGCGGTCTCCAGATCGGCCTCGTTGCCGGTCGGTGCCCAGTGCGAGAGGCGGATGCCCAGCTCCTGGAGGGAGAAGACGGGGCGGCCCTGGTGGCCTGACTGGGTGATCAGGGCGATGGCGGGGCCGTCAAGGTCCTCGCGGAACGACTCGAAGGCGTTGAGGTTGGTGTTCGGGCCGAGCAGCCGGATGCCGGTACGGGCCACGGCCTCGGCCAGCCGGTCCTGGGCGGCCGCGCCGGCCGCCCCGGTCTCGGCAAAGCCGGAGGCGAAGGCCACCGCGAACCTGACCTTGGCGTCGGCCAGTTCCCCGATGACCGGCACCGGGTCCGCGACCAGCAGTACGGCGAGATCGACCTGTTCGGGCAGGTCGGAGACGGAGGGATGACAGGGCAGGCCGAAGACGCGGTCACGGCCCGGGTTGACCGGGTGGAGGCGGGCACCGACCCGCTCGGCCCACGCGATCAGCTGCCGGGTGATCCCGGTATTGGGTCGCCCCTCGCGGTCGGAGGCCCCGACGACCGCCACGGCCTCGGGCCGGAAGAACCGGTCCAGGTCGGGGACGGGGGCGTACAGCGGACGCCCGCTGACGTCCAGGTCGGGCCCCGCGCTGCCGTCGCGCGCGCCGTCGGCGTGCGGTACGGCCGTACCGTGCACCGTGTGCGGCGGTGTCGCCCCGCACGCCACCACGCGGGCCGGGCTGGAGTGAGTGGTGAGGCTGCCGTAAGTCGATCCAAGCATCGCTGACGCCCGCTCCCGTGTGACGAGTGCCGATTCAACTGACGCCCAGTCAGGTTAGGTCAACTGACGCCGCGTCAGGAATAGCCCGTACCACCTTCGCCCCCACAGGCACCCGCCCCGGCGGGCCCCGGGCCCGGGTGGCGGCCTCGGCCGCCCCCGTGAGGCACCCGCCTCACGCTGCCACCTCAGGCGTCCGCCCCAGGCTGCCGCCGGGGCTCCCACCGCGGGTGCCCACTCCGGACGCCCGCCTCGGCTGCCCGCCCCGCCGCCCCCCACCCCACCTCAACGCAGGCCAGCCGACGCCCCAGGTGCCCCAGGCTCAGCCTCCCCGTCGGCCCTGGCCTCCGCTGCCGCGATCGCGCGTGCGATGCGTCGTGCGTCCAGGGCTAGTTCGCGGAACATGCCGCTGATCGGGTTCGTGTAGCCCGTGAAGTGCAGGCCGGGGGCGGATGGCAGGGTGTGAGCGCCGTGGGTGCGTGGGTGGCCGCGGGGGTCGAGGAGGTCCAGGTGGCCTACCAGGTTGTCCAGGCCGCGACGGTATCCCGTGGCCGCGATGACGACCTCGGGCTCGATCGCGTCGCCGTCCGTGAGGCGTACGGTGCCGCCGTCGAAGGACGCCACTGCCGCCACCGGCCGTACCGCCCCGTCCCGTACGGCATCGATCAGCCCCACGTCCTGCACGGGGATCGCCCCCTCCAGCACCCGGCTGTAGAGCCCGGTGTCCGGCATCGGCAGGCCGTGTGCCGACAGGTCCGGTACGGACAGTCGGCGCATCACATGGGCCGCCCGGTCCACCGCGCGCGGCGGCAGGCGGCGTACGAGGATGCCCGTCGCCTGGGCGGGCCACCCCGCCGTCGAACGGCGCACGATGTGCGGCGCGGTGCGTACCGCCAGCCGCACCCGCGCCGCGCCGCCCTCCGCCAGGTCGACCGCGATCTCGGCCCCGGTGTTGCCGGTGCCGATGACCAGCACGTCCTTGCCCGCGTAGGGGCGCGCGTTGCGGTAGTCGCCCGCGTGCAGGAGTTCGCCCGGGTAGCCGTCGCGGCCCGGCCAGTCGGGGAGGTGCGGGGTGTGGTTGTAGCCGGTGGCGATCACGACCGTACGGGCGGCCAGTTCGCGCCCGCCGTTCGCGTGCAGGGCCCAGCCGCCGCCCGCCGCACGGTCCACGCGCCGCACCTCGACGCCCGTGGCGACCTCCAGGTGGTGGTGTTCCGCGTACTGCTCCAGGTAGCGCACCACGTCGTCCCGCGCGACCCACCGCCCGAACCGGCGCGGAATCGGCAGGCCCGGCAGGCCGGAGAGGCGGCGCGTGGTGTGCAGTCGCAGACGGTCGTAGTGCCCGCGCCAGGAGGCGCCCACCGCGTCCGCCTTTTCGAGGACGACGGCACGGATGCCGTGGGCGCCCAGCGCGGCGGCGGTGGCGAGCCCGCCGGGCCCGCCCCCGACGACGTACACGGGCGAAACGGCGGCCGGCGGCGTGCTGGATGCGGCGGAGCGGGATGCGGAAGAGCTGGCGTGCGCTGCGGCGTCCGGCATGCCGGTGAGGGTAACCGCGGAGCGCCCGCGTGTCGCCGTACGCGGCCAGGTCCGGACCCGCCCCCTTGCGCTTCCCGGCCAACATCCGCTGAACTGACGGTTAGTCAGGCTCCATGCGCCGCAGCCGGAATGGATGTCCGCCGTGCAGTCAAAGACCACCCCCAGGTTCGACCTGCCCGAGCCCGACGTCTACAGCCGCACCTACTGGGAGGCGGCGGCCGAGGGGCGCCTGCTGCTGCGCCGGTGCCGCGCCGACGGCTGTGGGGCGGCGCATCACTACCCGCGCGAGTTCTGCCCGCGTTGCTGGAGCGAAGACGTGACGTGGGAGGAGGCGAGCGGCCGGGCCACGCTCTACACCTGGTCGGTCGTGCACCGGAACGACCTGCCGCCCTTCGGTGAGCGCGTCCCGTACGTGGCCGCGGTCGTGGACCTGGCCGAGGGCCCCCGGATGATGACGGAGATCGTCGGCTGCGCGGAGGTGGGCCTGCGCATCGGGATGGAGCTGCGGGTGCGTTTCCGTACGTACGGGGGGACCGAGGAAGGCGCCCGGGAACCAGCCGTCCCCGTCTTCGGTCCCGCCTGACCCCCCGTCGAGCGGGACGTGCTGTCAGTGCGCCGCCGAGGAGCAGTGGCGGAGCCATCAGCGGGGTGATGACGGCGACGAGGACGACGATCGGGTAGGTCTCCAGGCCGCCCCCGGCCCCCTTCGCGGGCCCACCGCCGCATGCCCGCGACGCAGGTGCCATGGGGTCATTCCGCGGGCGGACGCGCCTTCCCCCGCGCAGGGGAGGCAAAGCCCTGCCGTGGGCCGACGCCTCCCCAGCGAAGATCGCGAAGACTCCAGGGCATGACGACGATCAGCCCTGAGTCCTGTGTGACGCCTCCGCACGGCACGGAGCGCCCCGTCCCGAGATGGGCGGACATCACCGCGCACGCGATCCCGCTTCTGCTGCTGCCGCAGTGCCTGTGGCGTCTGCCCTTCGCCTTCGACTTCAGGATGGGGCTGATCGATCCGAACGCACCGGAGTGGGTGTGGTGGGCCGTCCCCTACGTGTTCGGACTCAGCATCGTCTCGGAGGCGTTGGCGCTGCTCTCCTTCGGTCTGGTGCGGGGCTGGGGCGAGACGGTGCCCCGCTGGCTGCCGGGCATCGGGGGCAAGCGCATTCCTCCCTTCGCGGCTGTCGTCCCGGCCGCGCTCGGCGGCCTGGGGGCGACTGCCTTCTGGGCGCCCACGCTGCTGCACTGGCTCAACGTCCCCGGCTTCGAAGGGCTGGGGTTCTCCAGCATCTGGTGGGAGGTGCTGGCGAAGGTCTGTATCACCCCGGGCATGTTGTGGGGTCCTCTGGTGCTGGCGCTGACCTTCGCCTACTACGTACGCCGCTGCCGCCCCTCGACCTGACCGGGCATCGGCGCCCTCCTGCTGTCGGGCCGTCCCGCCGCATCACGGCCTACAGGACACGTCCCACGCCCTACAGCACACGCCCCACGCCCTACTTGGACTCGACCCGCCCCAGCGGCTCGGCCTCGGCCGCCAGCGCCTCGCACGCCGTCTGCCAGGCCGAGTCTCCCGGGTAGAGCTGGGTACGCAGATACGCCCAGGTCAGCCGCTGGACCGCGGCCACTCGCCCGGGGTTCTCGTCCGTGGTCTCGGCGACGTCGTAGCCGGAGATCCCGCCGAGGCCGTGGCCCGCGCCGAAGAGGGTGAGCAGGGACTTCGGGCCCGGGGCGAGGGTGTAGGGGTCGGCGTGCCAGTCCGGGCCGTTGACCGTGAGGTGCGCGGAGTCGTCCTCGTCGCCCGCGACCACGAGGGTGGGCGTGGCCATCTTGGAGAAGTCCGTGGTGGTGAAGAAGGGCCAGTTCTCGGCCACGAAGGGGGTGAGGGCGTCGCCGCCGCGGCCGGGCCCGGCGAGCAGGACGCCCGCCTTGATCCGGGACTCGGTCAGGTCCACCTCCGTGCCGTCGTCCGGGTCGGTGAGCCGCGCGCCCAGCAGCAGGCTCGCGGTGTGGCCGCCCATCGAGTGCCCGGCCACGGCGACCCTGCTCCGGTCCAGGCGTCCGACCAGCTGCGGTACGGCGGCCTCGACCGCGTCGAGCTGGTCGAGGACGCGAGTCATGTCCTCGGCCCGCGACCGCCAGTACATCGGCGCCCCGGGCGTGTCGGCGGGCAGCGTCAGCGTGCGGGAACTCAGGTGGGTGGGCTGGATGACGACGAAGCCGTGTGCCGCCCAGAAGTTGGCGAGGGGCGCGTAACCGTTCAGCGAGGAGAGGTGGTTCGAGTAACCCTGCCCGTGCGAGAGGAGGAGGACCGGCAGGTTGTCCCCGGTCACGGGCGCGGAGACCCGTACGTGGAGGTCCACGGGGCGGCCGGGCGCGGGCAGCACCACCGGGCTGACCGAGAGGACGGGGGCGGAGGTGGGAGCGGAAGCGGGGGTGGAAGCGGGGGCGGAGGCGGGGGTCGGTTCGCTCATGGTGCGCGGTTCCCTTCAGTGGCCGAACGCAAAGCGGAACGATGTTCCGGTTGCCGAAGACGATACGGAACAGCGTTCCGTTTCGTCAACGGTCGTCCGAGGTGACGGCAGCCCGGGGAGAATTCGCTGGCCCGCCCCGCCCGCCCCGCGCCATGCTGACCCGCGTGCTGATCCGAGAAGCGACCGCGGCCGACTGGCCCGCCATCTGGCCGTTCTTCCGCGCCATCGTGGCGGCGGGGGACACGTACACCTACCCCCGCGACATGGACGAGCCCACGAGCCGGGAGATGTGGATGCTCGCCCCGCCGTCCCGCACGGTCGTGGCCGTGGACGACGCCGGTACGGTCCTGGGCTCGGCCAAGATGAACGCCAACCACATGGGCGCCGCCGCCCACATCGCCAGTGCCTCCTTCATGGTCGACCCGGCCCACGGCGGCCGCGGCGTGGGCCGGGCGCTCGGCGAGTACGCCGTGAACTGGGCCCGTACGGCCGGCTTCCGTGCCATGCAGTTCAACGCGGTCGTCGAGACCAACACGCGCGCCGTCGCCCTCTGGCAGTCCCTCGGCTTCGAGATCATGACGACGCTCCCCGAGGGCTTTCTGCACCCCGCAAAGGGTTACGTCGGGCTGCACATCATGTATCGGCGCTTCTGAGCCCGACAAAAGCGGTGCGGAAAGTGTCGGGTGGCCGGGACCGGCGCCGCCGCACGATGAGGACATGGACGACTCGACTTTGGTATCCCGCTTCCTCCGCGACGGCTTCGTGAAGCTGGAAGGCGCCGTCGCGCCGCGCGTGGCCGCGGACTGCGCGCGGCTGCTGTGGCGGGAGACGGGCTGCGACCCGGACGATCCGGCGACGTGGACGCAGCCCGTGCACTGGGTGCCGGGCCTGGGGCAGGGGCCGTTCGCCGCCGCGCCCAACTCCCCGGACCTGCACCGCGCGTACGACCTGCTCGTCGGCGCGGGACGCTGGGAGCCGCGCTACTCGCTCGGCACGTTCCCGCTGCGCTTTCCGCACGCGGAGGAGCCGGACGACGCGGGCTGGCACATCGAGGGGAGCTACCTGCCGGAGGGCGAGAGCTGGGCCTTCACCAATCTGCGCTCCCGGGGCCGGGCGCTGCTGATGCTGTTCCTGTTCAGCGAGGTCGGCGAGGAGGACGCCCCGACCCGCATCCGGGTCGGCTCCCACCTCGACGTGCCGAAGGTGCTGGAGCGGTACGGGGAGGACGGGGCGAGCGGGCTGACCCTCGCACCTGATCTGGTGGCGGCGTCCGACCACCGGCCACTCGCCCTCGCCACCGGGTCCCCGGGCGACGTCTTCCTGTGCCACCCGTTCCTGGTGCACGCGGCCCAGCCGCACCACGGGACGCGGCCGCGCTTCATGGCCCAGCCGCCGCTGATGCCGGCCGCGCCGTACGAACTGGAGCGGGCCGACGGCGCGTACTCCCCCGTGGAGATCGCGATCCGCCGCGGCTTGGGCCGAGAGGCTATCCGGCCGGACAGCCAGGGGTAGGCCAGGAGCAGGTCAGGGATAGGCCATGGGCAGGCCAGGGTTACGGCCAGAGCAGCTCGCGTGCCCAGCCCCCGCCGTCCTTGCGGTAGTTGATCCGTACGTGCCGCCGTCGCGCGTCCCCCTGGAAGAACTCGACCTCGTCGGGGTCCAGCACGTAGAGCGTCCAGCTCGGTACCGAGGCGTCCGGCTCCTGCTGTGCGCGTTCCCAGGCCGCCTCCGAGGCGCGTTCCAGTTCCGCGTACGAGGTGAGCGTTTCGCTCTGGTGGCCCACGAGGGCGGCGGCCAGGGAGCCCGTCGAGCGGCGGTGCAGGTCGGCCGCGCTCTCCTCCGGACCCGCCTCGGTGACGTGGCCCCGTACGCGGACCTGGCGGCCGAGCGCCGGCCAGTAGAAGCCGAGGGCGGCGCGCGGGCGGGCGGCGAGTTCGCGGCCCTTGCGGCTGTGCCGGTGGGTGGCGAAGTGCCAGCCGCGCGCGTCGGCGTCGTGCAGCATCACGGTCCGTACGTTGGGGTCGCCGGACGCGTCCGCCGTCGCGAGCGTCATGGTGTGCGGCTCGGGCACGCCCGCGTCGGCCGCCTCCCGCAGCCACTGCCGGAAGAGGGGCAGCGGGTGGGCCGGGGCGTGCGCGGGGTCCGGATCGATGGCGGGCAGCGCGCAGTCCCAGACGCGAAGCGTGCGCAGGAGCGCGCGGAAGCGGTCGGCGGCGGCGGGGTCCGAGGGTTGGCTTTCAGCCGGGTGATCCACCATGTCCGGCAGCCTAGCCGCGCGTGGCGCGGTGGGTTCCGGGAGGCGGGTGTGGCGTACGTGTACGGCTTGGCGGCGGGCAGCGTGGTTACGCGCTGCCCGCCGTCGTCCACGTCCGCGCTTACGGTGCGTGAAGGGCCTGGCCGAGTCGTCGGCCCCGGCTGTCGGCCACGCGTACGGCGTCGGTCAGTGACTCCGTGAGCCGGTTGGTGATGAACAGGAGCTCGGTGGGGGTGAGTGGTTCGGCGCGGTTGAGGCTCGCGCGCGAGTGGTCCAACACCTCGATGGCGGTGCACAGTTGCAACTCTTCGAGTTCGTCCGCGAAGTCGGACACGAGGCCGCGGCCCTCCCCGATCACGTAACAAGGCTTGCCGTCCTGATTGGCCCAGGGGAGGAGGCGGGGCTCGTCGGGGTGGTCTTTCGTCGTCATGTCATCAAGGGTCGGCGGGTGTGCGTAGCGTCACCAGACGTAAGCGTCGTACAAGGGAAAGTGTGGGGTGGTTGATCATGGCGGCTTACAGCCCGGAACCATCTGCCGCGCGCGTACATGTCGGGAGGCTTATCGGCTCCTGGCGTCAGCGTGCGGGAATGACGCAGAAGGAACTGGCTCGTGAGACCCACGTGTCGGTATCGCTGGAGGGGGCGTACGAGCGCGGAGGGCGTATTCCGAGCGCGGGATTCCTGACCGAGGCCGACCGGCTCACCGCCGCCGAAGGTGAGCTGGAGTCGTGTATCAGCCTGATGGAGCAGGAGTCAGGGCGTGACCAGTTCCTGGAGTGGAAGGCGTTGGAGGCCGAGGCTCTGAGTGTCGAGGGGTACCAGTGCCTGGTGCTGCCCGGGTTGTTGCAGGCACCTGACTACGTCTGGGCCCTGTTCCGGACCCGGCTGCCGGCGTACAGCAAGAGCGAACTCGAGCGGCTGGTGGAAGAGCGACTGGAACGGAAATCCGCGCTCGTCCGGGATCCGGCCCCGACGGTGAGCTTCGTGGTTGAGCAGTCGGTCTTCGAGCGACCGATCGGCGGTGCCACGGCATTCAAGAGGTGCCTGCTTCACATCGTGGAGACGCTTCGCGAGCTGGAGCACGTCATGTTGCAGGTAATGCCCACGAACGTGACCAAGCACGCGGGACTCGGCGGGCCGCTGGACGTGCTGTTCTCCCCGGACGGGCGCTTCAGCATCTTCATGGAGGGGCAGGGCAAGGGTAGGTTGCTGACGAGGCCGGTTGAGGCCAATCAGTACGCCCAGAGGATCGCCGCCCTCAGGGCCCAGGCCATGGACCCGCAGAGGTCGCTGGAATTCGTCGAGAAGCTGGCAGGGTGAGTGTGGATTCCGAACTGACCTGGTTCAAAAGCAGTCACAGCAACCCCGATGGCGAAACCTGCGTCGAAGTCGCCCCAACCCCCACCACCATCCACATACGCGACTCCAAGAACAAATCCGGCCCGGCGCTCGCCGTACCCCCCACCGCCTGGGCGGAGTTCCTCCGCCTCATCGTCTGACGTACTCCGTGACGCGTTCGTTCATGACCTGCAAGTGCGCATCCCACGTGTAGATGCGACGCAGGTCGTACCCCGCGTAGGCGGCGGGTTCCCGGACGAGTACGTCGCGGCCCGAGAGTTCGACCGACGAGGGGGTCACCTCGGCGTCCATGATCTGGGTGACCACCCCGTCCCTGACCGTGAAGGCCCGCAGGGAGAGAAACGTCTTTCCGGACGCGACGCCGAGCAGCAACTCGTCCTTGCCGTCACCCGTAAGATCCCGGTACTGCGGCGTCTCCGTGCGGCACGGCGCCCGCCCGGCAGCCCGGCACCCCTTGTCCACGGCCCGTGCCACGTCGAGCGCCGAAACCTGACGCATGTCACCGGACCACACGCGCGGCAACGCCCGCAACGGCTTCGGGGTGTCGGCCGCCTCCGGCGGCTCGGTGGGCTGCGGCGGAGCCGTACGGCCGGGCCACAGCCGGGACGGCGCCGACACGGCCGCCGTACGCCCGGCGCTCTTCGGCGCGCCGGTCGCCGCGCAGCCGCTCAGCAGCACGGACGCGCACACCAGGCAGGGCATCAGTGAGCGGCGCATCGGTGGGTTATTTCCGGGGGCTGGACTCGACGTACTCGGTCACGCGTTCGTTCATGGCCTGGAGGCGCTCGTCCCATGAGAAGACGCGGCGTATGTCGTAGCCGCCCGCCTCCACCGGGTCCCACACGATCACGTCGCGGCCCGAGAGCTCGACCGACCGGGCGCTGTTCGAGACGCCCAGGATCTGGGTGATCACTCCGTCCTTGACGGTGAAGGCCCACAGGGACACCCAGGCGTTGCCCGTCCCGATGGCCAGGAGGAGGTCGTCCTTGCCGTCGCCGTTGAGGTCCCGGTAGCGGGGGGCCTGTACGGCACACGGCCGCTGCCCGAGGGAGCGGCACTCCTTGATCTTCTTCACCGTGTCGTCCGACGCGTCCATCGGCGCCGCCGCGGCGCGGGCGATGGTGAGCGGCGCGATCTGGTGGATGTCGCCGGACGGCACGCGCGGCAACGTCCGCAGCGGGGTCGGCCGGCCGGCGGAGTTGGGCGGCCCCAGGGGCTCGGGGGACTTGGGGGCGGCCCACGCCTGTTCGGGAGCGCTGGCCGCGGGGGTCCGCCCCGCGCTCTTCGGATCGCCGGTCACGGCGCAGCCGCTCAGCAGCGCGGACGCGCATACGAGGGCGAGCGTCAGGGGCCGGCGCATCGGTACGTCATTTCCGGTCGGTAGGTCATTTCCGGTGGGTGCGGCATTTCCGGTCGGTACGTCATTTCCGTCGGGCCCGGCAGGGCGGGGCAGAGCAGGGGCCACACCGCACATGATGTTGGCTGTACGTCATCGCGGCAATTCGGTGGGGGAATGCGGTGACGACAGGCATTCTCCGGGTCATTTCCCGCGGCCGGATTCCACGTACTCGGTGATCCGCTCCTTCATCGCCTGGAGGCGCCCGTCCCAGGAGTAGACCTTGCGCAGGTCGTAGCCGCCCTTCTCGGCAGCTTCCCGCACGGTGACGTCATGGCCGGAGACCTCGACCGACAGCGGGCGCACCCAGTCGTCCAGAACTTTGGTGATCACTCCGTCCTGCACGGTGAAGGCCCACAGCAGCAGAAAACGCTGCTCCGCCTCGACGCCGAGCAGCAATTCCTCCTTGCCGTCGCCGTTCAGGTCCCGGTAGTGCGGGGCCAGAACGGGGCACGGTTCGCGGCCGATGGTCCGGCACTCCTTGATGCCCTTGGTCGTGGCGTCCCAGCCGACCGTGCTGCCGGTGTCCTCGACGGCGGCCCGGGCCACGGCGAGGGCGGTGACCCGGCGTATGTCGCCGGACGGTACGCGCGGCACCGACCGCAACGGCATCGGCTTCGGCGGATCGTCCGGCTTCCCCAGCGGCGGCGGGAGCGGCCTGCCCGGCCACAGCCGTTCGGGCGCCGCGGCAGCCACCGCGTGCCCGGCGCCCCTCGGCTTCCCGGTACCGTCGCAGCCGCTCAGCAGCGTGCAGACGGCGGCCACGGAGAGCGCGAGCGCCGGTACGGCGGTCAGAGCGCGCCGCACGGGGGGCGGCAAATGGCGGAGCATCGGGTCGTCGCTTCCGATAGGAACTGGCAGGGCCGGCGGGCGGGGCGGCCGTGTGCGCTTGATGGTGGCTGCCCTTTGTTGCAGCGCTTCGGCGGGGACGTAACGGGGTGCCGTAGACGGGCGTGCAGTGGTGTTACAGGAGTTCCCGTGAACCCTGGCCCATATAGGACGCCTTCCGTCCTGTATGGCGCCTAGCGTCGGAGGTACCGGGCCAGCGCGGCCGGCCGGCCGCCCCGTACCGTGAGGAGCACGTCATGAGCCGTGTCACCGGAAACCAGCCCGACGGAACGCCCACCTGGATCGAGCTGACCGTGCCCGACCTGGACCGGGCCATGGACTTCTACGGCGCGCTGTTCGGCTGGACGTACGAGACGGGGGCAGTGGGGGAGACCGCGGAGGCGACGACGCACGGCCGGTACGCCGTCGGGCTGGTCGACGGGCGGCGTGCGGCGGGGCTCATGGAGCGGTCCGGTGCGGCGGGCGGCGCGTGGACCATGTTCATGGCGACCGAGGACTGCGACGGCACGGCCAAGCGGATCGCGGACGCGGGCGGCCGGGTCCTGTGGGGGCCGGTGGAAATCCGGGACTACGGGCGGGCGGCGGTCGCCGAGGACCCCGTGGGCGCGCAGTTCGGGCTGTGGCAGGGCCGCGCCCGCCTCGGCTGCGAGGTCGTCAACGAGCCCAACGCCCTCGTACGCAACGACCTGACCGCCCCGGACCCCGCCCCGGCCCGCGCCTTCTACGCGGCCGTCTTCGGCTACACGCTGGACTCCAACCCCGATATGCCGGACACCGACTTCACGTTCCTGCGCCGCCCGGACGGGCACGAGATCGGCGGGATCATGGGCGACCCGTCCGCCGGGGCGGCGGGCTGGGCGACGATCTTCGAGGTCGCGGACACGGACGCGGCGGTGGCGCGGGTGGTCGCGGCCGGTGGCACGGCGGGGGAGCCGGAGGACACCGTGTACGTGCGGCAGGCGCGGATCACCGATCCGTTCGGCACCGAGTTCGTGATTGGGGCGCGGCCGAAGGCGTGAGCCCGTAACGCGCCCCCCGATATGCCCTGATGTGTCCTTACGCCAGTATCTCGCGCGTCCACGCCGCCAGGCCCGCGACGAAGCCCGCGCGGTCGCGCGGCGAGAGGGTGTCGAGGGCGCGCAGCAGCGGCTCGGAGCGGGTCGCGATGAACCGCTCGATCGCGGGGCGGTAGTCGGCGGACAGGGAGACGAGGACCCGGCGGCGGTTGGCCGGGTCCTCGCTGCGTTCCACGATGCCGGCCCGGTTCAGGGCGCCGACCAGCTCGGAAGCGGTCGGCAGGGAGACCCGCAGGCGCCGGGCCAGCTCGCCGACGGTCAGCTCGCCCGCGAGGAGCTGCGGCAGCACCGCTCCGTGGCGCGGGGTGAGGTGGTGCGCCTTCATGGTGCCGAGCAGCGGCTCGGGCATGGCGCCCTCGACGAGCCCCTTGCGGAAGTACGGGGCGAGCAGCGGGATCAGGCCGATGACCTCGACGTCCGCGGGGGCCGGTACCCGGACGGGATGCCCGGCGCTTTCGGTCTGAGGAGCGTGCGGCATACTGCGAGTCTAGATGGTTTGGATTTCCAAACCGTTGGTCTCCGGATCACGGGGACCGCGACCTCCGGAAGGAGCAGGCGCATGCCGTCGATCAGCTATCACGACGCGGTCAACGAAGCCCTGGAGCGCATGGACGACCTGGGGTACGAACGAGGTGCCGGGGTGGACCTGGCCAACCACGGGCCGATGGGCGCCGAGGCGCTGGCGGTGCTCGGGTACGAGGGGGAGGTGGCCGGGTGGGTGGAGCGCTACCGGGTCGCGATGCCCCACCACGAGCCGCCCGCCGCCCGCTTCCCGCTCGACCCCGACGACGAGACGTCCTGGCGGCCGGCGCTCGGCGCGTTCGACCGGGCCGGTGACTGGGAGCGGCTGTTCGTACGGGAACTGGCCGACGCCCCGTGGCGCGATGTGCTCGCCCGCTGGTGGCCACGCCTGCTGCCGGGGCTCTTCGCGGGGCTGACACACGGGCTGATCCGTACGGCACATGCGGTACGGGCCCTGTACGGGGCGGCCGACGGCAAGCCGACGCCATTCCAACTGGCCGAGCTGGCGCGCGGGTTGGCGTACTGGGCCGCCCGTTACACCGCCCTCCCCGGGCAGGCGCGGCTGCGCGGCTCGTACGACCTGGCGGGGGCGATCGCGGCGCTGCCGCGCGTACCGGGTGACGGCGGGCCGATGCATCCGGGCGTCGCGCGCGGCAGGCTGGCGCGCCTCGCCGACCTGCCAGGTTACGCCGAGGCGCTGGACGCGCTGGCCGTCGAGCACGCGCCGTACCTGCTGAGCGAGATGACGGCCCAGTTCTCCGACGTGTACCTGAGCCACGACGAGGTTTTTCCGGTGCCGCTGATCCACGGCGTCACCGCGCCCGCCGCCGCCCGGCTCGTCCTGCCGCACCTGCCCGCCGACCAGTACGAACCGACGCTGGCCGCGCTGTGGCAGGTGCACACGGCGCTGCTGCTCGCCTTCACGACGAGCCGGCGCGGGGAGGGAACGGGGGCCTGGCAGGCCGAGCTGTCCCCTGAACCGGGCGCGGAACCACCGTCGTTGGATGAGTTGAGCGCGCGGGCCGTGGAGCACGGGGACGAACACGTACTGAAGTTCACCGAGGCGTGCCGCCGGGAGTACGCGCTGCGGCCCGACCCGCGGTTCCGGGCGGCGGTGGCGGTGGCACAGCGGCGGATCGCGCCGCTGGGGAAGTGAGGCGGGGCGGGACGGCCGGGCGGCCGGTCGTCCCGCCGTATCCGTAAGGGATCAGCCGCGCTCGGGGGCGGCGGTACGGCGACGGCCGGCGATCACCAGCCCGGCGCCCGCGGTGACCGCGACGGCGGCGCCGCCGAGGGCCCACGGAGTGGCCGGGCTGACGCCGGTGGCGGCCAGGGAGGTGCCGCCGGAGACGGCGACCGAGGAGGTGGTGCCGTGCTCGCCGCCGGAACGGACGTCGGTGGCGGGGGTGACGGTCTTGCCGTCCGTGCCCGCACCGCCCTTGCCGCCGTCCTTGGCGGTCTCGTCCTTCGCGGCCTTCTCTTCGGCTGCCTTGTCCTTGGCCGCCTTGTCCCTCGCGGCCTTGTCCTTGGCTGCCTTCTCCTCTTCGGCCTTCTTCCGGGCGGCCTCGTCCTTGGCGCGGGCCTCGTACTGGCCTGCGTCGAGGAAGTGCAGGATGACGGCGTCGTCCTCGCTGCGGAGCGCCTCCTTGCCCGCTTCCCGCACTGCGGGGCCACCGATGCTGATGATCTGGAGCGTGTGCACCCGGTTGTCCGCGCGCTGCGCCAAGCGGTACCCCTCTTCGAGGTAGTACACGCGGTCCTGCGGAGTGCCGTCCATCGCCTTGTCCACGGCGTCGCGGACGTTCCGGCCGACGTACTTGCCGGACAGGGTCCGGATGACCGCCACGCGGTTGTCCTCGTCGCGCGCCTTGGCCAGCCCCGTCTCCAGGAACCGGCGCACGTCCTCCGCCGTGCCGTCGAGCGCCTTGTTCGCCTCCCGGCGGACCCCGCGGCCGGAGTTCTTGTCGGAGGCGATCTGCGAGACCTTGATCCGGTCCTCCAGTTCGGACCGGGCCTGCTGCTTCGCGGCCTCGTCCGGCGTCGTCTCCGGGCCCTGGTCCGGCGCCGACCTGGCCGTGGACGGTGCCTCGGCGGCAACCGCGGGGGAGGAGAAAAGGACGGCCGGCGCGACGGCGGCAGCCGCGAGGAAGGCCGTGAGACGGGCCTGCTTCTTCATGCGTTCACACTCGATTTTCCATGAATGTCTGAAAACGTCCTTAAGCGTACGGTGGGGTGATCCCACCCGTACCGTCGGGGGGCATGGAAAGTCAGCGATACGCACGTGACCAACTGCTCCTGACCGGCCGCCGCCTCTCCTATCTCGACTTCGGACCCGCCACCGGAAAACCCCTTCTCGCCCTGCACGGGCATTTCTCCGAAGGCCGCGAATTCGCCGCGCTCGCCGCCGAACTCGGCCCGGAATGGCGGGTGATCGCGCCCGACCAGCGCGGCAACGGCGAGTCCGACCGCACCCCGGATTACTCCCGTGAGGGCTATGTCGCCGACGCCGTGGCCCTGCTCGACCACCTCGGCCTGCCGTCCGCCGTCGTGCTCGGCCACTCCATGGGCGGCAAGAACGCGTACCACCTGGCCGCCCGGCACCCCGACCGGGTGCGGGCCCTGATCAACGTGGACGATCCGGTCGTCATCACGGACACCGGCCCGAGCGGCATCTCCTTCTGCCTCGACTGGCCGCGGCAGGCGCCGACCAGGGAGGCGCTGCTCGACGGGCTCGGCGAGGCGGCCCCGATCGCCGGGAACTGGCTGCGGCAACAGCCGGACGGCAACTGGCGGTTGCCGTTCGTCCCGGAGGACGTCGTCGCGTCCGACCTTGCCGTACGGGGAGATCACTGGGCGGCCTGGCTGGGGAGCGACTGCCCGGCCCTGCTCGTCCACGGACGCAGGAGTTTCCTGGTCTCCCCGGAACTGGCACGGGAAATGACCGAACGCCGGCCGCATACCCGCCGGGTGGAACTGGACGCCGGACACTTCATCCTCACCGAGGACCCGGACGGGGTGGCCGCGGCCGTACGGGAATTCCTCGGCACCCTTCCGTAATCCCGTGACCCCGTAACCGGCGGACCGGAGGGGCCCTTCGTATGGCCCCATAGTGGACAAGCGCGGGCATTTCTCCATAGGGTAAAGAAATGGCAAACTTCGTTGAATGCATAACCGACCCGTCTCGCGCCGGTGAGCTGTGGTGCGGCGAAGGCACCGTCGCCGTCTTCGCCGCACGTCCGCAAGGGGTCGTCGAAGGCTCCGTCGCGTTGCTGGACCTGGGCGCGTCCGACGCCGCGCTGCGCTTCGTCGCCGTACTCGACTGCGCGGAGGACGAGCTGCTGGTGCCGCTGCTGCGGGAGGCGGCGGACGCGGTGCGGCAGGCGGGCGGCACGGCGCTGCGGTGGATCGCGGAGGAGGAGACGAGCCCCGGCAAGGCCGCGGTGGAACTGGGCGCCATGGAGAGCGGCGAGGTCTACCGCTGGTGGCGGCGCGACCTGCCGGCCGGCGTTCCCGTGGGGGACGCGGCGCTACGGCGGCTCCCTGTCGAGGAGGGGCGCGAGGAGGTGGCGTTCCGTATCGGCACGGACGAAGCCTGGTACGACGTCGAACTGACCGACACCCGCGCCCGCCTCGTCCACAACCGCGAGGCCGACAGCACCGCCGACGCGCTCACGGCCGTCACCGCGGGCGCGCTGCACGCCCTCGACACGGACCACCCCGGCCTGCGCTCCGCCGAGGTCAACGCGTCGCCCGACGACGAAGAGCTGCACGCCGCGCTCCAGAGGCTGGGCTTCAGCCCGACGTCCGAACGCGCGGTGGAGTACACGCTTCCGCTCGGGTAAGCGGAGCGGGCGGGTCCGGTCTCCGCGGACGGCAGGAAGAGGCTCCAGTAGGACAGAAACTGTCCTACTGCCCCTCTAGTGTCATCACTGACGCTGAGGCACACGCACTCCAGGAGGACCCAGATGTCCGTCAAGCCCGTTCCGCACGGCTACCACACCGTGACGCCGTGGATCATCTCCCGCGACACGGTGCAGCTGATCGACTTCATGAAGCGGGCGTTCGGCGCCGAGGAACTGGCCTGCCTGGCCGGCAAGGACGGGGTCATCGAGCACGCGGAGGTGCGGATCGGCGACTCGGTGGTGATGATGTTCGACGCGCGGCCCGAGTGGCCGCCGACCCCCGGCTTCCTGCGCCTCTACGTGGAGGACGCCGAGGCCGTGCACCGGCAGGCCCTCGCGGCCGGCGGCACCTCGGTCACCGAGGTCACCCATCTGTTCTTCGGCGACCGGATCGGGCGGGTGCGCGATCCGCTGGGCAACCTGTACTGGATCCAGGAGCGCGTGGAGGACGTGAGCCCCGAGGAGATGGAACGGCGCCTCGGCGACCCGGAGTTCACCAAGGCGATGGAGTACGTCCAGGGCGCCGACTTCTTCCCGGGCAGCGCCTCCGGACGCGGCTGAGCAGCCACCGGCCGTCCGCCGCCCGCCGCGTGTTAGCGGGGCGTTAGCCGTACGGCGGCGGAGCGTCAGCGGCGGGCGGCAACCTCGTTCCCACGAGCCGGGAACCCGGCCCGGAACCGTGGAAGCACCACTCGGAGAACGGGGAAGACCATGACGCAGCGCACCACCCTCCGCCACGCCCGCAAGGCCGCCGCCGCCCTGGTGATCGCCGCCGCCGCGTTCGGCCTCACCGCGTGCCAGGACGGCACCGGCGTGAAGTCCGCGCCGTCCACCTCGGCCGTCGCGGGCGGTCAGCAGTCCTCCGAAGCCACGGCCAAGAAGCCGCAGGGGGCGGGGCAGGGCACCTCGGCGGGCAAGCCGGGTACGCCGGGCACGCCGGGTGCCCCGAAGAAGTCCGGCGAACGGTGCACGAACCAGATCGACTACGCGGGCGACCCGCGGTCCAACGCCGAGATCAACTCCATCGGCGCGGACACCGGCCACTGCCCGGCCCCGCAGAAGCCGAAGCCGGGCTCGAAGGACCGTACCGCGCCGTCCGGCACCCCCAAGGAAGCCGGCAAGAGCTGCACGAACCAGATCGACTACGCGGGCGACCCGCGCTCCAACGCCGTGATCAACTCCATCGGCGAGAAGACCGGCTACTGCCCGCCGGTGCAGAAGTAGCCGGCCTTCGCCACGTCGGTTCCGGGCCCGCCCATCGCTGAGTCCGCTGAGGGGCATCTCCTGCGGTTGCGGGGCGCCCCTACCCCCGCCCCAACACCACCGTCCCCGAAGAGCAGAACCATCCCCCGGTCCCCGACGCCACGGCCAGTTCCGGCAGGCGGCCGTGCGCGCGGCGTACCTGGCGGTCCGGGCCCGCTTCGCCGCGTAGCTGGCGTACCGCCTCGACCAGGAGGAACAGGCCGCGCATGCCGGGGTGGCAGGCGGAGAGGCCGCCGCCGTCCGTGTTGACGGGCAGGTCGCCGTCCCGCAGCAGCCGTCCCTTCGTGACGAACGGGCCGCCCTCGCCCTTCGCACAGAAGCCGAGGTCTTCCAGGGTCACGAGGGGCATGTAGGTGAAGGCGTCGTAGATCTCGGCCACGTCGATCTCCGCGGGGCGCACCCCGGCCCGTTCGAAGGCGAGGCGGCCGGAGACGGCGGCGGGGGAGACGGTGAAGTCGTCCCACTCGGACATCGCGGCGTGCGAGACGGCGGTGCCCGTGCCCAGCACCCAGACCGGGGGTTTGGACAGGTCGCGTACGTACTCCCCGGCGACGAGCAGGACCGCGCAGCCGCCGTCGGAGCGGATGCAGCAGTGCAGCTTGGTGAAGGGGTCGGCGATCACCGGGCCGGACAGGACCTCGTCGACCGTGATGGGCGTGCGGTACATGGCGTCGGGGTTGGCGGCCGCGTTCGTCCGCGCCTGGACGGCGATCTCTGCCAGCTGTTCCAGGGTGGTGCCGTACTGGTGCATGTGGCGGCGGGCGGCCATCGCGTACTTGGAAACGAGCGTGTGGCCGTACGGCACTTCGTACTGGAGCGGGCCCCGGGCCCCGAAGGAGAGGTTGGCGGTACGGCGGCGGGCCTTGAGGTCCGCGCGCGCTGTGGACCCGTACACCAGGAGCACCGCGCGCGCCTGTCCGGCCGCGATCGCGTCGGCGGCGTGTGCGGCCATCACCTCCCAGGTGGCGCCGCCCACCGAGGTGGAGTCCACCCAGGTGGGGCGCAGCCCCAGGTATTCGGCCACTTCCACGGGCGCGAGCGTGCCGAGTCCGGCCGAGGCGAAGCCGTCGACCAGTGAGCGGTCCAGTCCGGCGTCGGCCAGCGCGCGGCGGGCGGCCTGGGCGTGCAAGGCATACGGGGTGGCGTCGTCCACGCGCCCGCAGTCGGAGAGGGCGATACCGGCTATGGCGACTGGTGTCCCTGACGGCATGGACCTGACGGTACATCAGGTCTGACGGCGACGGCAGGCGTGTAGGGCTGTGCATTTGCGCTGGGCGTACCTAACATGACGGCTCGTCAGTTGCGGGTGGTGACGGCCGGGAGGAGCCCGCCGATGGATACCGCGTTCACCGAGGAGCAGCACGAGATCCGCCGTACGCTGCGGGAACTGCTGCAAAAGCGCTGCGGCCCCGACGAGGCCAAGGCCGCCGCCCGTACTGCCGAGGGCTACGACCCGGCCCTGTGGCGGCAGCTCGCGCAGCAGCTCGGACTGCCGGGGCTGGCCCTGCCCACCGCGTACGGCGGAGTCGGCTGCGGGCCCACCGAACTGGCCCTGGCCTGCGAGGAGACCGGGCGGGTGCTGCTGCCCTCGCCGCTGCTGCCCACCACCGTCCTCGTCGCGCCGCTCGTGCTGGCGCTGGGCACGGAGCCGCAGCGGGCGAAGCTGCTGCCCGCTTTCGCGGCGGGCGAGCTGACCGGCGCGCTCGCCGTACCGGGCGGCCGGCTGGCCACCGCGCTCGCACTGACCGGCCGCAACGACGGGGACTGGGCGGGCGGGGGCCGGGCCGGTGGCATCCAGGCGCGGAGGTGCGCGCCGGAGCCGGGTGGCGCGGCGGGGGAGTGGCGGCTGTACGGGGAGGCCGTGCAGGTGGTGGGCGGGCACAGTGCGGGTGTGCTCCTGGTGGCCGCGCACGCGGGTGGTTACGCGCGCAGCCGCACGCTGTTCTTCGTCGTGCCCGGTGACGCACCCGGCCTCGTACGGACCCGGCAGACGGCGATGGACGAGACCCGGCCGCTGGCGCGTGTCCAACTGCGCGACGTGAGGGGGGAGTTGCTGGGGACGGAAGAGGGAGCGGGGACCGTCGGGGCTGCACTGGCGCGGGTCGGGGCCGGTGCGGCGGCTGCGCTGGCGGCCGAGGCGGTCGGGGCGGCGGACGCGGCGCTCGGGCGGACCGTCGAGTACGTCAAAGCCCGGGAGCAGTTCGGGCGGCCCATCGCGTCGTTCCAGGCCGTGCAGCACCGGCTGGCGGACCTGTACGTACGGGTGCAGGCGGCCCGGTCCGCCGCCTACTACGCGGCGTGGGCGGTGGGCGCACCGGCGCAGGACGCCGAGCCCGGCGCCCCCGGCCTCGCGCTCGCGCACGCGCTGGAGACGCTGCGCGCGGTCGCCGGAGAGGCCATCCAGCTGCACGGCGGCATCGGCTTCACCTGGGAACACGACGCCCACCTCGCCTTCAAGCGCGCGGCCTGCGACGAACTGCTGCTGGGGCCCGTGCACCGGCTGCGGGCGCACGCCGCCGAGTCCGCGGGCCTCTTCGGCGCCGGCGGGCGGGCGGCGGTTCCGGCGTGAGGGCGGCCGGGCGGGGAACGGTGTCCGCAGAGGCGAGAGGAGCCGACAGGGTGCGGGGACTCGGCAGGCGGCTGGTGCAGAAGATGTCGGCGACGCGGGCGTTCGCGCGGGTGGCGCCGTCCGTTGTGCCCGCGCTCGACCGTACGGTGCACCGGCTCACCGGCGGCAAGGTGCTGCCGAGCGCGCGGATGCTGCCGGGGGCGGTCCTGACGGTGACCGGCGCCCGGACGGGACTGCCACGGCGTACGCCACTGGCCTGCTTCCCGGAGGAGTCCGGCACCTGGCTGCTGATCGGCAGCAACTTCGGCCGTACGGGGCACCCGGCCTGGACGGCCAATCTGCTGAAGAACCCGGCGGCCGGGATCAGTTGGCGGGGCCGGGACATTCCCGTACGGGCGCGGCTGCTGGCCGGGGAGGAGCGGGCGCGGGCGTGGGCGGCGGTGCTGGAGTTGTGGCCGCCGTACGCCGCGTACCAGGCGCGCGTCACGCGGGAGATCCGGATCTTCCGGCTGGAGGTGCGGTCGTGAACGCGTACAGCGGGTGCCGGCCGCCCCGGGAGGGCGGTCAACACCCGCTGTACCGGACAGCCATGGCAGGACGAGCGCGAACGTAGCGAAGTGTTCCGTGAGCCGGATTCCGTGAATTCCCCGAGTCGACCGGGATTCCCGAGATATCCGGGACTCCCGGGATTGTGCGAATTCCCGGAATGTCGCCCGGGCCGGATCGGACGGGTCCGGACCGGCCGGGCTATTTCGTGGGCTTCTTCCCGGTGACACCGAGATGGACCAGCAGGGCCAGGTTCGGCTTCAGTTCCTGCTGTTTGACGCCCCAGCTCGTGAAACCCTTCTGATGGGCGGCGACCGCGGCCAGCATGGCGACGATCGATCCGGCCATCGCGGCCGCGCTGACGTCCTTGTCGACCTTGCCCTTGGACTGGAGTTCCTTGATGGAATCCGTAAGGGAGTTGGTGACGGCATTGAGGATCTTCATGCGGATCTTGTAGAACCGCTTGTCGCCCTCGGCGGCACCGAGGTCGACGACGCGCAGGATCGCGTCGTTCTGCCGCCAGAAGGAGAGGAATCCCTCGACGAGTTCCTCGGCCGCCTGACGGCCGGATTTGCCCACCCAGGAGCGTCCGGCCACCAGATCGGTCAGGCTCGCGCCCTCCTTGGCCATCTCCTCGGCGATTTCCAGCACCGCGCCCTCGACATCGGGGAAGTACTGGTAGAACGTCGCGGGCGAAGTGCCCGCTTTGCGGGCCACATCGATGACCTTGACGTCTCTGTACGGGGACGAACTGAGCATGTCGCTGAGGCAGTCGAGCAGCTTCTGCCGGGTCGCCTGTCCGCGGCGCCCGGCGACTCTGCCGTCGACGGTTCGTACTTGTCCTGTCATGCCGTCAGCTTACCGAGGGGTGATCGGAGCGCGATTTGGCTGCCTGCAAATGGGGATGCGGGAGTTCGGCCGTATCGGTACCGGCCGATCCCGGGCGTACGGCATCACCGGAGGTCCGCGGCGGGGCCGGGGGCGGCTTGGCCCGAACAAGTGAATTGTCTTATCAACAGGCTGTGGACAACGTGTGCGCGCCGGTGGACGGGGTTCCGGATGCCGCACGGCGATCGCGGGACGGTCCATTGTCGGACGCCGAGAATTGTCCGGTAATGAGCGTGATCGCAGAGAATTGACAAAATGTTCGATTACTGTCCGGGCGCGCTGCTTGATCCAGGGCTACTTTGTTCCCATGACTGCATTCGCGGCGGGCGCGCCCTGCTGGGCGGACGTCATGCTGCCCGACCTGGAAGCGGGCAAGCGATTCTACGGCGAACTGTTCGGCTGGACGTTCTCCGCGGGCTCCGCCGAGCACGGCGGCTACACCCAGGCGTACCGGGACGGCAGGGCCGCCGCCGGCCTGATGCCCAAGCCGGACGGCCGGCTGCCCACCGCGTGGAACATCTACTTCGCGACCCCGGACGCCGCCAGGACCAGCGCCAGAATCCTGGAGGCGGGCGGCCGGATCGTCTCGGAGGCCGTGCCCGTCGACGACTTGGGCACCATGCTCGTCGCCACCGACCCCACGGGCGCGGTCTTCAGCGTCTGGCAGGCGGGCACCCACCCGGGCTTCGAGGTGACGGGCGAGCCCGGCGCGTACGTCTGGACGGGCCTGAACACCCGCGACCCGAAGACGGCCGACGCCTTCTACGGCGCCGTCCTCGGCTTCGAGACCGTGGCCGGCAGCCCGGCGTCCGACGAGCGTTTTCGCCCCTGGCGGCTCGCCGGGCAGAAAACGGAGATCGGCGGCCGGACCCTCATGGACGACAGCGTCCCGGCCGAGATGCCGCCGCACTTCACCGTCTGCTTCCTGGCCGCCGCGATGGACGACACCGTACGGACCGCCACCCGCCTGGGCGGCAGGGTCACCGCGGAGCCGATCACTACTCCAGGCGGGCCCTTCGCGGTGCTCACGGACAACCAAGGAGCCGCGTTCGGCGTCCTGTCCCCTAAATAGACAACCGGCCCGTGCTGCACGGGCACCCCGCACAGCATCTCCGGGCCGGTACCGGCTCCCGCTGTCGGGCCGCGGACGGCGCGGCCCGGCAGCGGGCACGTGCGGGACCGCTGGACCCGTGCGGGCGCCGCGCGGGACGCACACGGGGACGGGACGGCATGACCGGCAGGGACACGGACAGCGGGCTCGGCGGACGGCTCCCTTCGGGGGGCCGGACGGCGGCGCCGGACATAGCCGCCGGCGCGCGGCCGGTGTGACAGCGGCGCCGCGACGCGCCGCGCCGGTGCCCGATCGGGCCGGGTCCGAGGGCTTTGCGGGCGCCGGAGCCGCTGCGCGGGGGCGCCGGTACGGGGTACCTCGTCACGACATGTGACGACGGCGCCGCGCAGCGCAGGAGCCCGCCGGGACACGACGGGAGCGGCCCCGGGTTCGCAACCGTGGGCCCGGCCAGGAAGAATCAGCACGCGTACGGCCGAATCGGCCAGGCGGTGAGACGCTGCACGGGGCAGTGGCTCTCGGCGGCCACTGGCTTTTGAGAGTCTCTTTTACGCCCCACGGGGAGGTGGCAGGCAAGTGGTGGAGCAGCTGACACAGCTGACGCAGCACGATCCCCGGCGGATCGGCCCGTTCGAGGTGCTCGGCCGTCTCGGGGCCGGCGGCATGGGGCTGGTCTACCTCGCGCGCTCGGCGTCCGGGCGGCGCGTCGCGATCAAGACGGTGCGGACGGAACTCGCCGAGGACCAGCTGTTCCGGGTCCGCTTCACACGCGAGGTCGAGGCGGCCCGCGCGGTCAGCGGCTTCTACACCGCGGCGGTGGTGGACGCGGACCCGCGCGCCGCGGTGCCGTGGCTGGCGACCGCGTACGTGCCCGCGCCCTCCCTGGAGGAAATAGTCAATGAGTGCGGGCCGCTGCCGGCCCAGGCGGTGCGCTGGCTCGCGGCCGGCATCGCCGAGGCGCTGCAGTCCATCCACGGCGCGGGCCTGGTCCACCGGGACCTGAAGCCGTCCAACGTGCTGGTCGTCGAGGACGGCCCGCGCGTCATCGACTTCGGTATCGCCAGCGGCGTCTCCAACACCCGCCTGACCATGACGAACGTGGCCGTCGGCACCCCCGCGTACATGTCGCCCGAGCAGGCCCGCGACTCCCGCAGCGTCACCGGCGCCAGCGACGTCTTCTCACTCGGCTCCACCCTGGTCTTCGCCGCCACCGGACACGCCCCCTTCCACGGCGCCAACCCGGTCGAGACGGTCTTCATGCTGCTGCGCGAGGGCCCGGACCTGGCCGGGCTGCCGGACGAGCTGCGGCCGCTGATCGAGTCCTGCATGCAGATGGAGGCGGCCGGGCGTCCCACCCCCGCCGACCTGCAGTCCCAGCTCGCGCCGCATCTGTTCGGCTCCGGCAGCGACGACAGCGGTACGGCCTCCGCCTGGCTGCCGGCCGGCGCGGTCGCGCTCATCGAGGGGCGGCGCGGCGGGCGGCAGGCCGCACCGGCGTCCGCGGGCCGCGGCGGCTCGGGGCAGGGCCGCGTCGCGCGCCAGCCCGTACCGCAGTCGCCCCCGCCCGCCCAGCCGGCTCCGCCGCGCCCGCGCAACGCCCCGGCCGCCGCCGCTGCGCAGGCGGGCGGCGCGATGGCCGCGGCCGAGCCGGGCTGGGCCGGTGGCGCGGGCGTCGGTCCCGGCGCGCGCCGGGGCGCCGATCCGCGCGGCGCCGCGCAGCTGCCGCAGTCCGCGCCCGCCGGGCCGGTGGCAGCCGCCCCGCCCGTCTCCCCGGCCCCGCAGGTCTCCGCCGCCCCGCCCGTACCGTCGCGGCTGCCGGACGCCGAGGTGCCGGACGGTTCCGTACGCCTCGCCGGCACCTCGGCGCCGATAGGCCCCGGCCCCCGCGCGGGGGACAGCCGGGAGCCGCAGCCGCACGCCCAGGCGCCCGCCACCGACTGGGTCCGGCCGCCCGCCGGCGCCCCGGCCCCCGCCGCCGGCGGACACGAAGCCGACCCGGCCGCCGTCCTTCCGCAGCAGGGCGCCGCGGCGGCGCACGCCCCCGGGCAGGCCCCGGCGGCTTCCGGCGGCGCGGCACCGGCCCGCTGGCGGCCATGGCGTTTTCGCATGTCCAACGACGTGTGGGGCACCCCGACGGTCGCGGGCGACCTGCTGTACGTGACCTCCTTCGAGGTGCACGCCCTCGACGTGGCCAGCGGACGGCGACAGTTCAAGACCCGCGACGTCGCCTGGACCATGTCCGTCGCGGACGGCCGTATCCACGCCTCGGACGGCCCCAGCCTGTACGCGCTCGACGCGGCCGACGGCACCGAGCGCTGGCGGCTGGGCAGCGAGGGCTGGATCTACGCGCTCACCGCCGACCGGGGGACGGTCGTCACCGGCACCCGCGGCGGCGGCGTACAGGCGTGGGAGGCGGCCACCGGCGAGCGGCTGTGGGAGGCCGGCGGCGTACAGACCGACTTCGAGACCGCCGACCTGGGCCCGGTCGTGCACGAGGGCACGGTCTTCGTCTGGGCCGACG
Organism: Streptomyces sp. NRRL F-5755; assembly: GCF_001279365.1. NCBI lineage: Bacteria > Bacillati > Actinomycetota > Actinomycetes > Kitasatosporales > Streptomycetaceae > Streptomyces > Streptomyces sp. NRRL F-5755. The sequence goes on from NZ_LGCW01000255.1 coordinate 30,379, forward strand.
GGCGGCTGAAGGCCCTGGAGGCCCGTACCGGCGCCGAGCGCTGGTCGTACCCGGTGGGCGACTCGGTCTCCTGCGGCGGCGTCCCCGTACGGCTGCTGCCCGCCCCGGACGGCGCGGTGTACGTCACCGCGGGCACCCGTGTCCTGGCCATCGACATCGCGCGCGGCGAGGTGCGCTGGCACTTCGAGGCACCCGCCGCGTTCCTCAGCTCGCCCGCGTACGCGCCGGGCCCCGCGGTCACCGGCGGCGGCATCTACCTGGCCGACTACCTCGGCACGGTCTACGCCCTGGACGCGGCCGACGGCCGGGACCGCTGGCGCATCGCCACCGAGGCGCGGCAGTCCACCGAACCGGTGCTGGTCGCGGACGGCGCCGTGCACCTGGGCAGCGGCAAGGCGCTCTACACGCTCGACGCCGTCACGGGCACGCCGCGCTGGCGCTTCCAGGCGGGCGGCGAGGTGATCGGCGCGCCCGTCGTGGCGGACGGCCGGGTGCACTTCGGCTCCGCCGACCACTGCCTGTACACCCTCGACGCGATGGGCGGCCAGCTGCGCTGGAAGCTCGCCACCGGCGGCGAGATCACCGGCACGCCGGTGGCCTCCGGGGGCGTGGTCTACGCGTGCAGCAAGGACCGTTGCGTGTACGCGCTGGACGCGGCGAAGGGGACGGGGCTGGCGCGGCGGTCCTGACGGTCCGCCGCTCTCAGATGTCGTCCCGTTCGACGGGCTTGATGGGGCGCGTCTCGTCGTCGGGGCGCGTCTCGTGGGACCGGGGCGGCGCGTCGGGACGGGGCGGCGGCTGTCCCGGGTCGTCCGAGGCGGGTGGCATCCGGGCCGCCCGGGTGGGCTGCTCGTCCGCGGCCTGCTGACCGGCCTCCGGCGGCGGGTGGCCCGCGCCCGGCCACCGTACGGGCGGCTGGTGATGGGGCGTCGAGGGCGGCGGCGCACCGTACGCGGGCACGCCCTGCGGAGGGGTGTCGCCCGCCCGGATGGGGCCGGGCTCCCACTCGGGGCCGGGGGCCGGATACGGCTGCGGATCGCCGTAGCGGTCGTCGAACCCCGCCTCACGGCGCCGGGCGCGCACGCCCCGGCGCCCGCTCATCACCAGCGCCGCCAGCCACAGCAGCGCACCGCCGCCGAGGGCGCTCGCCACGCCGATGCCCAGGCCCTGGTTCTCGCTCTCGCCGACCGTCAGGCTGCCCGCGGCCTGGCCCTGGCGGACCATCCACAGGATCGTGAAGCCGAGTACCACCACGCCCGCCACGAAGACGAGTGCGCGGGAGCGCAGCAGGATGCCGAACAGGGTCACCACGGCGGCGAAGAGCATCGGCAGCAGGACCGAGCCGAACAGCTCGGCCTTCTCGGCACTGATGCCCTGGAACAGGTCCTCGATACGGATCTCACGTCCGTGACGGCCGTCGTACCAGGCACGGAAGGGGCTCCAGACGGCGGCCGCCGCTCCGATGAGGGCCAGCACGGATCCGAGTACGTTGCGCACCACAGGCGTCGCCTCTCCGGTCGCTGATTCGTCCCGTTTCCCTCTGTAAACGACGCTACGCCCGACTGCACGCGCGCGCCAGGGGTGCGCGTTTTACCTGGTCAGGAAGAGATTTTGGGTAATGCAAGGAGGTTGCTAGTCTGCCGTGCACTCGTCAAGAACACATAAGGACGAGGGTGCGCCGCGCGTGCGGCGCGGTACTTCCAACGGGGTCAACGGGGGCACAACATCATGAAGTTCCGTCATGTCCGCATGGTCGCCGCGGCCGGGGTGGTGGTGGTCGCGCTGACCGGCGCCCGGCACTCGCACGGAGGCGGCTGCGGCAGCAGCCACAGCAGCTCCAGCGGCGGCAGCAGTACGAGCGGCAGCACCAGCGGCGGTTACGAGGCCAGTACCGGCAGCAGCACCAGCAGCGGCAGCACGAGCGGCGGCTACGACGGCGGTACGAGCACCAGCGGCAGTTCCACGAGCGGCAGCACGTCCAGCGGCAGCACCTCGGGCTACACCTCCGGTGGCGGCAGCAGCCGCAGCGCCATGGGCGACATCAAGATCAACGGGTGCCAGTACAACGGCGCCGGCAGTCTGAAGACCACGGTCAGCGCCACCAACAGCTCGTCCACCACCAAGTACACCTACATGCTGACGGTGAAGTTCACCGCGCCCGGCGGCAAGGACCTCGGCACCCGCCACCCGAGCATCCCGTACGTCATGCCGGGCCGCACCGACTCGACCGACGTGATCCAGTACGTGCCCCGCGACGCCGCCGTCAGCGGCACGTACCGCTGCTCGGTCACCGACGTCCAGCGCACCCCGCTCTCCTGATGACGGCCCAGGGACGACGCGTCGGCCGGGCCGCCGTCGCGGCCGGGATGGTGGCCGCCACCGGGCTCGGGGTGGCCGGCTGCGGTGCGCTGCTGCCCGGCGGCCACCGCAGGCTGCCCCCGCCGCCGATGCCCAGCGGCTACAGCGCCTCGCCGTCGCCGTACGACTCGTACTCGCCGTCGTACTCGTACTCCCCGTCGCCCACGCCGGAGGAGACCTACGACCCGGACGGCCGCACGGACGCGCGCGGCAACAACTGCCGCTACGACACGTCGGCCCGCCGTCTCGAATACTCGGTCTCGGTGACCAACCCGTCGCTCACCAAGACCTTCAAGTACGAGATGGCGGTCAACTGGATGAGGGACCGGCCCGCCGACGGCACGGCGCTCGGGCTGCACCAGCGCAGCATCATCGTCCGCCCTGGGCAGACCGAGACGTACACGGCGACCTACTACTACACCAACACCTCGACACATCAGATGTGGTACACCTGCGAGATCCGCAGGGCACGCAAGTCGGAGCTGTGAGGGGGCAGCGGGCCCCTCAGCGGACCCTGAAGTCCCGGGAACGGGACGCGAAGAGGCCGGCCTGCCGCTCCGGCGGCAGGTTGCCCAGCGCGATCAACTGCGGGGCGTGGGCCAGCGCCTGCGCCCGCACGGCCTCCCGCGACGCCCACAGCGCCCGTACGGTGCCCTGCACCGCACCGGTCGGCTGCGCGGCCAGCACCGCGGCGGCGCGCCGGGCCGCGGCCACCGCGCCGCCCGGCGGCGCCAGTTCCGAGACCAGGCCCGTGTCGTAGGCACGGCGGGCGCCGAGCCGTTCCGCCGTGCCCATCAGGGCCAGCCGCGCGGCCTCGCCGTACGGCATGCGCTGCGCCAGGAACACCGACTCGTACGCGCTGACCATCCCGTAGGACGTGTGCGGGTCGAAGAACGTGGCCTCCTCTGAGGCGACCAGGAACTCGCACTCGCCCAGCAGATAGAACGCCCCGCCGCAGGCCATCCCCTCGACGGCCGCGACGACCGGCTTCCACAGGTCGTTCGCCTTCGGCCCGATGGTGAGCAGGGGGTCGTCGAGCGAGTACGGGGAGGACGGCTGCGGGACCTGTACGGTGCGGTCGATACCGGTGCAGAAAGCCGCGCCCCCGGCGCCGGTCAGGACGACGGCGCGCACATCGTCGTCGCAGCGGAACCCGCGCCATACGGAAGCGAGCCGTTCGGCCGTCTCCAGGTCGATGGCGTTGTGCCGCTCGGGCCGGTCGAGCGTGACCAGAGCGACGCCGTCCGGCCCCGTCTCCACGCGTACGGAAGGCGCCGTCACGGCCGCTCCAGCAGCCAGCGCGGCACGGTCACGCCCGGTGCCTGCTCGTGGAACGCCACCTTGACCGGGGCACCGATGCGGATACGCGCCGGATCGACCGAGTCCAGCGCCGCGTCCGGGGCCGCGACCAGGTTGCCGACCAGGCGGATGCGCGGGGCGTCGGCCAGCTCCACCACGACGACGTTGTACGGGGCCTGCGCGGCGTAGGCGGGCAGCAGCGGCGGGTGCGGCAGGACGTACGACCAGATGCGGCCGCGTCCGGACATCCGCTGCCAGCGGTCGTCGAAGGACTGGCAGTGCGGGCAGCAGGGGCGGGGCGGGAAGCGGAGTTCGCCGCAGGCGGCGCAGCACTGGACGCGGAGTTCGCCACGGGCGGCGTACTCCCAGAAGGGGGCGCCGTCGTCGTCGGGGACGGGGAGGAGCAGGGCGGCATCGTCGGGCGGCTGAGGGTCGGGGGACGGGCGCGGCTCGGGGGACGGACGTGCTTCGGGAGCCGGGCGCGGTTCGGGGGCGTTGTCAGTGGTCCCCTTCATGCTGGTGGACATGGAAACTCAACTCCTCAGCAGCAGGGCGGAAGTGGGCACCCCTTCCCCGGCCGTGACCAGGCAGGTGGCGGCGTCCGGGACCTGGGCGGTGCTGGTGCCGCGCAGTTGCCGCACGCCTTCGGTGATGAGGTTGAAGCCGTGGATGTACGCCTCGCTCAGCCCGCCGCCCGCGGTGTTCAGCGGCAGCCGGCCGCCGATCTCCAGGGCGCCGCCCTCGGTGAAGGCCGCGCCCTCGCCGCGCCCGCAGAAGCCGTAGCCCTCCAGGGAGAGCGGGATCAGCGGGGTGAACGCGTCGTAGATCTGCGCGACATCGACGTCCTCGGGGCCGAAGTCGGCCTGTTTCCACAGCTGCCGGGCGGCGGTCCAGGCCGGTCCGGTGAGCGGGTCGTCGGTCCAGTAGTTGACCATGCCGTGGTGCTGGGCGGGCAGACCCTGCGCGGCCGAGTGCACATACACGGGGCGTTGGCGCAGGTCACGGGCGCGCTCGGCGGCGACGACCACGCACGCCAGCGCGCCGTCGGTCTCCAGGCAATTGTCGAAGAGGCACAGCGGCTCGCTGATCCAGCGGGCGGTCATGTACATCTCGCGGGTCAGCGGGCGCTCGTACATGATCGCGGCGGGGTTCTGGTTGGCGCGGTTGCGGCAGGCGAGGGCGACGTTGAAGAAGTGGTCGCGGGTGGCGCCGTATTCGTGCATATAGCGCCGGGCGAGGATGCCGATCTCGTCGACGGGCCGCAGCAGACCGAAAGGACGGGTCCATTGGGCGGGAGTGGGCAGTTGGACAGCGGTGTTCCGCCACGGGCGGGGCCCGGAACCGCGCTTGCGCGAGCGCCAGGCGACACCGACGCTCGCCTGCCCGGTGGCGATGGCCGCCGCCAAGTGGGCCACGGTCGCGCACGAACCGCCGCCGCCGTAACCGGCCTTGGCGAAGAACGTGACGTCCCCGGCCCCGATGGCCTTGGCCACCTCGACCTCGTCGGTCTCCTCCATGGTGTAGGAGGCGAAGGCGTCCACCTCGGACGGGGCGATCCCGGCGTCGTCCAGGGCGGCGGTGATCGCCCGGCAGGCCAGCGTGCGTTCCGGCTCGGGCAGCCTTCTTGCGAACGCCGTCCGGCCGATCCCGGCTATCACCGCCGCGTCCTTCAGGGTCGCCCCCATCGTCACCTCCGTGGTCGGCCGCCCGTCCGGAGCCCCGTGCGGCCGGCGCTGACATCCGTGCTGACAGCCGAGGAGGCTACCGCTAACCTGACGGGTAGTCAGCTACTCGCTCCGGCCAGCGCTTCCGCGGGAGGTTGTGCGATGCGGCGTGCCGACCCGTCCGAGCCCGGCCCGCGCGCCGGTAGGCGCGAGCCCGATGCCGACCCCCGCGCCGACCTGGAGTACGGCACCGTCCCGCGCCTGGTGCGCGCCGCCGCCGAGCGGTACGGCCCGGCCGAGGCCGTCGCCGAGGGGCGCACCCGCCTGACGTACACGCAGCTGGGGGAGCGGGTCGAGCGGGCCGCCGCGGCGTGCCTCGCCGCCGGTGTCGAGCCCGGCGACCGGGTGGCCGTGTGGGCGCCCAACACCGGCGACTGGATCACCGCCGCGCTCGGCGCCGTCACCGCGGGCGCCGTCCTGGTCCCGGTCAACACCCGCTTCAAGGGCGCCGAGACGGCCCACGTCCTGCGCCGCACCCGCGCCCGGCTGCTGTTCGTCACCGGCACGTTCCTCGGCACGTCGTACGTCGCCTCGCTGCGCCGCGCGGCCGGCGAGGGCACCGGCGACGGCCCGCTCCCCGGCCTGCCCCACCTCGAACGGGCCGTCGTCCTCTCCGGCGACGCCCCCGCCGGCTTCCTCGCCTGGCAGGACTTCCTCGCGGCGGGCGAGGCGGTGACCACGGCGGCCGTACGGTCCCGGGCCGACGCGATACGCCCCGACGACCCCTCGGACATCGTCTTCACCTCGGGCACCACAGGACGCCCCAAAGGCGCGGTGATCACCCATGCCCAGACCCTGCGCGCCTACGGCGTCTGGAGCGCCCTCGCCGGACTGGCCCCCGGCGACCGCTACCTGATCGTCAACCCGTTCTTCCACACCTTCGGCTACAAGGCCGGCATCCTCGCCTGCCTGCTGCGCGGGGCGACGATGATCCCCCAGCCGGTGTTCGGCGTCTCCACGGCGCTGGCCAACATCGCCGCCGAACGCGTCACCGTCCTCCCCGGCCCGCCCGCCCTCCACCAGCAGCTCCTGGACGACCCCAAGCGCGCCCGCTACGACCTCGGCTCGCTGCGGCTGGTCGTCACCGGCGCGGCCGTCGTCCCGCTCACCCTGGTCGAACGGCTCCGGTCCGAGCTGGGCGTCGCGACCGTACTGACCGCCTACGGCCTCTCGGAAAGCTCCGGCATCGTCACGATGTGCCGCCGCGGCGACCCGCCCGAGGTCGTCGCGGCCACCTCCGGACGGGCCGTACCGGACACGGAGATACGCGTCGTGGACACCGCAGGACGGGCCGTGCCGCCCGGCACGGCGGGGGAGGTGCTGGTCCGCGGCTACCACGTGATGACCGGCTACTTCGAGGACCCGCAGGCCACCGCGGAGGTCCTCACGGAGGACGGCTGGCTGCGCACGGGCGACGTCGGCGTCCTGGACGGCGACGGCAATCTCCGCATCACCGACCGCCTCAAGGACATGTTCATCGTCGGCGGCTTCAACGCCTACCCCGCCGAGATCGAGCACCTGCTCGCCCGCCACCCGGACGTGGCCGAGGTCGCCGTCGTCGGCATCCCCGACGCGCGGCTGGGCGAGGTCGGCAAGGCGTACGCGGTCCGCCGCCCGCGGTCCGCGCTGACGGCGGACGAGCTGATCGCGTGGGCGCGGCGGGAGATGGCCAACTACAAGGTGCCCAGGGAGGTCGCGTTCGTCCCGGCGCTGCCGCGCAACGCGAGCGGGAAGATCGTCAAGGGCGAGTTGCGGGGCGGCGCACCGGCCGCGCCGTAACGGGGAAACCCCGGCCCGGGCAGGGGCAGCGGCTGGTTAACGACGTGTTAGCCGCCCGTTAGCGGTGCCCGGCACCTTGGTGTACGTACCAACGAACACGCCGCACCACCCTTGGGGGACCCGCATGTCCAGCATCTCCACCACCGCCTTCCGCCGGGCCCGCCGGATCGCCGCCGCCTCGGTCGTGGCCATCGCGGCGTTCTCGCTCACCGCGTGCAACGCCCCGGGCGGCGACGATCCGAAGCCGGCCAAGAGCGCCGCGAGCGAAGCCCCCGGGAACAGCTCGCCCGACGGCTCGACCGGCTCGTCCGGCTCCTCCGGCGGCGCGGGCTCCGCCGGAGGCGACACCGGAGCCACGGGTGCGGGCTCCTCGGGCTCGCAGGGTCCGGGCGGGTCCACCGGAGGCAGCGGCTCGGGACACCGGGGTTCCGGCACATCGGGTGGCTGGGGCTCCACCGGCTCCGGCAGTGGTACGGCCACGGGCCGCAAGGGCGGCAACGTCACCCTGAACGGCACGCTCAAGTACCTCGCCCCGGGCAAGTACACCGTGGCCCCCGAGTCCGGCATGGAGCAGGCGTTCTTCGTCGCCACCGACACCAAAATCCTCGGGGCGACCACCATCTGCGGCGGCCCTGACGGCCGGGTCACCATCGACAAGGGCAGCTACGGCACCACCGCATGCACCACGGACGACCTTGAAAAGGCCGCCAAGATGAACACGGTCAAGGTCCGCGTCACGGTCAGGAAGGGCATCGCCACGCAGGTCGTGGAGCGCTACCACCCGTGATCACCGGGGCCCGGCAGGCAGCCCGCGCCTACCTGAATGGCCCCGCTCACCTCGTGGTCTCCCGGCCCCGCGTGATTGCCTGGCAATCACCCTGTCGTGGGAGGTGTGGGTGGCATGACCAGTCCGTATCCCAACGGTCCCGAGCCCGGCGGGCCCGTGCCCGAGCCGCCGGACCCGCCCGGTCCCGAGCCCCGTCCGGGCCCCGAACCGGGCCCGCCCTATCCGCCGGGACCCGACCCGGGCCCGCCGCCTCCCGGCCCCAGCGACCCGATGGCCCCGGACCCGATTCCCCGGCCGTCGGACCCGGACGCGGCCCCCGAGCCCACACCGCAGCCCGGCCCGCTCTCCTGACCACCGGGCCGCGGCGATCGCCGCCGGTCAGGCCCCGCCGTACCGCTCCCGCAGCGCCGTCTTGAGCACCTTGTTCAGCGGGCCGCCCCGCGGGAGTTCGGGCAGGACCTCCAGCTGCTCCGGCAGCTTCTGGGGCATCAGGCCGGAGCGGCGCAGATGAGCGGTGAGTGCCGGGAGCGTCAGCGTTGCTTCGGCTGTCCCGGCGAGGGTCACCACCGCGCAGACCCGTTCGCCGCGCTCGCGGTCCGGCAGCCCGATCACGGCGGCGTCGGTCACCGCCGGATGCGTACGGACCAGCTCTTCCACCTCCAGCGCGGAGATGTTCTCGCCCTTGCGGATGATGATGTCCTTCAGCCGCCCGGTCAGCACGAGATGCCCGTCCGCGCGCAGCAGGCCCAGGTCGCCGGTGCGGAACCAGCCGTCCGCGTCGAAGGCCGCGGCCGTCAGCGCCGGGTCGGTGTAGCCGCGGCAGACCATCGGGCCGCGTACCGTGACCTCGCCCGCCTCGCCGGTCGCCGCCTCCGAGCCGTCCGCGCGGGCGATCCGTATCCGGGCGCCGGTCACCGGCTTGCCCACGGTGTGGGCGAGCTGTTCGCCGGTGTCGTACGGCGTGCCCATCGCGATCATCGGGCACTCCGTCATCCCGTATCCGTGCACCACCGCGCACCCCAGCTCGCGCACCGCCGCGTGGTACAGGTCGGGCGGCAGCGGCGCCCCGCCCCCGGAGAGCAGCCGCAGGGAGGGGATCAGCCGGCCCGCCGACGCAGGTCCGCCGAGCCCGTTGCGCCGCCGCGCCTCGTCGAGGAACGCCTGGTAGAAGGCCGTGCTCCCGCCGGCCATCGTCACCCCGTGCCGCCGGTACGCCGCGGTCGCCGCCGCCGGGTCGAAGGTGTCCAGCACCACCGCGGGGAAGCCGCCGAGCAGCATCGCGATCACATAGTCCGGGCCCGCGATGTGCGCGTACGGGAACGCCATCGAGCCGATGTCCGCGTCCGTCGCGCCCAGCGCGGTGGCCAGTCCGACACCGCCCGCGATGAGCGAGGCGTCGGTGTGCTCGACGCCCTTGGGCTCGGCCGTGGTGCCCGAGGTGTAGTAGATCCACGTCGGGGTGGCGCGGCCGGGCCGTACGAACTCCGGGAGCACGCCGCCGGGTTCGGCCTCCGGCAGTCCGTCCGCGACGGAGAGCACGCGGACGCCGCCGCCCGCCACCTTCCGCACCGTGCCCGCGTAGTCGTGGCCGCGCCACTCGCCCGGCACGATCGCGTACTCCGCCGCCGACTGCCGCAGCGCGAAGCCCACTTCGCGCTCCCGGTGCAGATGCAGCACCGGTATCTGTACGGCGCCGAGCCGGGCCAGCGCGAGCGACACCGCCACGGTCAGGGGCCAGGTGGGCAACTGCCACATCACACGCGTACCGGCGCCGATCCCGAGCCCGCGGAATCCGGCCGCCAGCCGCAGGGCCCGGTCGCGTACCCGGCCGAAGGTCAGGGCCCGGCCGGAGCCCCGGGTGCTCTCGTCGAAGAACATCGGCGCCCGCCGGGACGCCTCGGCCCGGTATTCCATCAGTTCCCAGAGCGAGCGCACACGATCGGGTTCGAACACGTCGCGCCTCCTTGGGGGCGGGGGCGCGAGGTTAGCAGAAAAGATGACGGGCCGTCAGGTAGCGCAGCGGCGAGGAACATTCGTACCGGCCGAGGAGTTGGGTACGGGTGTACACATCCCTACGGGAAAGCGAGCGGACGTCATGCCGTTGACCACGGAAGAACGCGAGAAGTTCCTGGCCGGGCCGCACATCGGAGCGCTGTCGGTGGACTCGGGCGAGGCGGGCCGCGCCCCGTTGACCGTGCCCATCTGGTACGCGTACGAGCCGGGCGGGGAGCTGTGGATCATCACCGAGCGGGACTCGCGCAAGGCGCGGCTGATCGCGGCGGCGGGACGGTTCTCGCTGATGGCGGACCAGGTCACCCCGAGGGTCCGCTATGTGTCGGTGGAGGGTGAGGTGGTCTCGACCGGGCCGACGACGGACGAGGAGCTGCGCGCGATGGTCGGGCGCTATCTCGCTCCGGAGGCGGCGGCCGCGTATCTCAGGGACGTGGCGCCGACGTTCGGGCCGGAGGTGACCATCCGGATGCGGCCGAGCCGCTGGCTGTCGGCGGACATGGGGCCGGGCGAGTAACCGGCCGTACGGCACCGCAGGGGGCCGGTTCCGTCCGGCCCCCTGCGCAGGTGAACTGCCGACGCCGTTACGGGCGGTTGGCGTCCAGGGGCGCCACCTGGTCGCCGGGCACCGGACGGTTGCCGTCCATGGCCACCGCGTTGTTGCCGGCCACCGGGCGGTTGCCGTCCATGGCGACGGCGGCGGAGGCGCCGATCGGGGTGTGCTTGTCGGCCAGGGCGGGCGCCGCCGCGGCACCGGCGAGGGCGGCGGTGAAGGCGAGCGTGACGACGGTGCGCTGGGTACGGCTCATTCCGACTCCTCTGTGGGGACAACGCTTGCATGTGACGCTAGTGGCAGGTGATGCGTGTGTTCGATCCCCCCGGCCGAAAATAGCCATAGAAATGGGGAGATTTCGCCTGTCCTCGGGTATGCCGCGGGGACCGGCTTCGATGGCTCCCCCCTCGATGCCATCGAAACCGGCCCCCGCGATCCCCCGGATCCCCCCGGATCCCCCGATCCCCGGGCCCGGCAGTCCCCCCCTGGATCCCCCGATCCCCCGGACTGCCCGGCCCGCAGTGGGCCTTGTGTTGTCCCATAGGGCGGGCCGGTGCTTCCCCCGTGGCCCGCCCTACGGGCCGCTCATTACTTCGGGTCGGCGATGGGGCGGTTGCTGTCACCCATCACGACCACGTTGCCGTCCGTGCCCGGCGCGGGCCGGGTGGTGTCCTCGGTGATCAGCTGGCCGTCGGTGATCGGACGGTTGCTGTCCTGGGGAACGATGGGACGGTTGCTGTCCATGGGCTGGATCGGCCGGTTGCTGTCCATCGGCTGAATCGGCCGGTTGCTGTCCATGGGCTGGATGGGCCGGTTGCTGTCCATCGGCTGGATGGGACGATTACTGTCCATCGGCTGGATGGGACGATTGCTGTCCATCGGCTGGATCGGACGGTTGCTGTCCAGCGGCTTGACGATGTCCTTGTCGTCGTCCTTTCGAGCCTGATTCTGAGAGCTCACGGTGATCAACTCCGTTGTGTGGGCGCAATCGGTCCACCCGCCCGGCAACTCCCCCGTGGGTCGCCGGACGGGCGGACCAGGGCCGGACACCTTACGGTGGGGCCTGGTCACCGAGCCGCTTGCCCCCCGAGGCGGCGGATCGGTAATTAGAGAGTGGCCCCTCGCGATGAACGATCGATAAACGCCTGAAGCCCGAGGTCCGGGGCGGTTTTATGCCACCGCGACAGGGGCGATGAGATTGTGTACCTCACCGTCCACGGGCAGGCCCATCTGTTCGTGGATGGACATGACCTCCTGCCAGCAGACCTTCGCCCGGCCGGTGTGGCCGAGCTGGTTCAGGGCGTGCCCCAGGGTGGTGAGCGCATCGGCCCGCCACCGCCCGCCGCCGATCCCCCGCAGGGCGGACAGGGCCTGCTCGGCGTAGTTGGCCGCGCTGGCCGGACGGCGGGCCGCGAGGTCCACCTCGGCGAGCCGCAGGTAGGTCATGCCCTCCCAGAACCGCTGCCGGCTGTCGCGGAAGATGGCGAGCGCCTCGGTCAGCTGCGCGGTGGCCTCGTCCAGTCTGCCGGCCCGGGTCAGGGCCATACCGAGCGCGTACATGCCGTTGCCGAGCCGGCGGGAGGCGCCGGCCTCCCGGTAGCAGGCGGAGCCCTGCTCGGCGAGGTGGATGGCGCTGTCGACCCGCCCGGTGTCCAGGTGCAGGCGCGAGAGGTTGCACAGCGCGCTGGCCTCGGACTGCTTGTTGTTCTGCTCGCGGAAGGCGAGCAGGGCCTGGCTCAGGTAGCCCTCCGCCTCCTCGTGGCGGTGCAGGATGCTGGCGATGATGCCGCGCTCGTTCGGCCCGTTGGCGGACGTGAAGGAGTCACCGGTCGCCAGCCCCAGCAGGGTGGCCAGCTTCGCGTGCTCGTCGGCCTCGGTGAGCCGCCCGGACTGGATGTACGTGGGCGTCAGCGCCCAGTGGACGCGGGCCTCCGCGTGCTGGTCGCCGGACCGGCGCGCGGCGGCCAGCAGGGTGAGGTTGGCCTGCTCGTACTGGCTGTTGTTGGCGCCGGACTCGGCCATGTCCCGGGTCAGGACCAGCAGGTCGACGGCGCGCCGCAGCGCCTTCTCGCCGGTGTTCTGCAACGCGCAGGCGATCAGGCAGCGGGTCTCGCTGAACAGCCAGCTCAGCGCCTCGTGGCGGTCGGTGAAGACCAGGCCGGGGTAGCGCGGCTTCTCGGTGTGGCCGGACAGCTGGTCGCCGGGGCGCTCCAGCGCGTACATGTGGGTGGCGGTGGCCAGGTAGAAGTCCAGCAGCCGGGACAGTGCCGCCTCGCGCTCCTCCGGAGGCTGCTCGTCGCGCTCCGCGCAGGAGCGCGCGTACAGGCGCACCAGGTCGTGGAAGCGGTAGCGGCCGGGGGCCGCGGACTCCAGGAGGGAGGTGTCCACGAGCGATTCGAGGAGCGCCTCGGCGGAGTCGGTGTCCATGTCGAGCAGGGCGGCCGCGGCGGCGAGCGAGATGTCCGGCCCGTCGGCCAGCCCGAGCAGCCGGAAGGCCCGCGCCTGGCGGGGCTCCAGCTGCTTGTAGCCCAGCTCGAAGCTGGAGTTCACGGCGAGGTCGCCGGCGCGCAGCTCGTCCAGCCTGCGGCGCTCGTCGGCGAGCTTGCGGGCCAGTACGGAGACGGTCCACGTACGCCGGGCGGCCAGCCGGGAAGCGGCGATGCGGATGGCCAGCGGCAGGAAGCCGCAGGCGCCGACCACGTCCATGGACGCCTCGCGCTCGGCGTTCACCCGCTCCTCGCCCACGATGAGCGTGAAGAGAGTGAACGCTTCGTCAGGGCTCATCACGTCCAGATCGACCAGGTGGGCGCCGGCCAGGTCTATCATCCGGACCCGGCTGGTGATCAGCGCCGCGCAGCCGTCCGTACCGGGCAGCAGGGGGCGGACCTGGGCGGCGTCGCGGGCGTTGTCCAGGAGGGCGAGCACCCGGCGCCCGGCCAGGGCCGAGCGGTACAGGGCGGCCCGCTCCTCGACGCCGTTCGGGATGGAGGCGTCCGGCGTGCCGAGCGCGCGCAGGAACGCGCCCAGCACCGCTTCCGGGTCGGACGGGGAGTGCCCGGCGCCCTGGAGGTCCACGTACAGCTGGCCGTCCGGGAAGTGCGCGTGGGCGGCGTGCGCGACGTGTACGGCGAGGGTGGTCTTGCCGACGCCGCCGATGCCGGTGAGCGCCGAGACGGCCATCACACTGCCCTCGGCGGTGGCCAGCTGCTCGCTCAGCTCCCTGACGAAGGCGGCGCGCCCGGTGAAGTCGGCGACGGTGGCCGGAAGTTGCTGTGGCCGCACGAACACCGGCTCCGCCGGGTCGCGCGCCTCGGGCGGCATGACGGGCGCGTCCAGCTCGGTGTCCGCGCGCAGGATGCGCTGCTGGAGGTCGGACAGCGACGCGCAGGGGTCCACTCCCAGCTCATCGGCGAGCAGACGGCGCGTGTCGGCGTATACGGCGAGTGCCTCGGCCTGGCGGCCACTGCGGTACAGCGCCAGCATGAGGAGTTCTCGCAGCCGCTCGCGCAGCGGGTGCGAGGCGGTCAGCGCGGTCAGCTCCGAGACGGCCTCGGCGTGGCAGCCCAGTTCCAGATCCAGCTCCAGGCGCGTCTCCATCAGGGACAGGCGCCACTCCACCAGGCGGGTGCGCTGGTTCTCGGCGTACGGCCCGGCGAGGTTGGCCAGCGGTTCGCCGTCCCACAGCGCCAGCGCGGAGTCCAGGAGGTCGCGGGCCCGGCAGCGGTCGCCGGCCGCCCTGGCCTTCTCGGCGTCGGCCGCATACTGCTCGGCGTGGTCCATGTCCAGATCGAGCGGCTGGTGGTCGACCGGCCGGATGGCATAGCCGCCGGACTCGCTGACCAGGGTGTCCGCGTCGGCGCCCAGCGCCTTGCGGATGCGTGAGGCGTAGGTGCGCAGCGCCGCGAGGGCGGCGTGCGGCGGTTCGTCGCCCCACAGGGCGTCGACGAGTTCGGATGCGGTGGCGGTGCGTCCGCCCCGCAGCAGCAGGGCGGCCAGGAGCGCGCGCTGCTGCGGGGAGCCGGCCGCCAGTGGGGTCGCGCCGCGCCAGGCCCGTACGGGACCGAGCACGGTGAAGCGGAGCCGCTCCTGGCCCTGCCCCGGACCGTCGTCCATGGTGTCCCCCTGCCCTGTGCACTTCGTTCGCATCGGCCAGTCTGCCTTGTCGTAGCCCCTTACGTCAGTAGGGGTCCAGTCTCAGCACGGTCTCTCCACGCCCGGCGTTCGGGCTGGTGTTCGGCTGTGCGGCGGGTGGGACGGCGGGCTGTGGGCGGGTGCGGAATCCCGTGCGGATGCGCGTGCAGCTGCCCGTGCGCGGCCCGTGTGCGGGCGCGATGGATTGCGTCGCTGCTCAACCGCCTGTACGGCCGCCCGGCGTACGCGCCCGGCGCAGTCCCGTGCCCTGTGCACCCATTCCCTCCCGTCACAGCGTTGCTGACGGCCCGTCAGTTCGACGCTACGGTAAAAACATGGAGAGTTTTCCGAAGATAATCTCGGTGGACGACCACACGGTGGAGCCCCCCGATGTCTGGCGGGACCGCCTCCCCTCGAAATATCACGACATCGGCCCCCGAATCGTCCGCGCGCCGGTGGCGGAGATGACCTTCGTCGGCGGAAGATTCGCGCCGAAAATGGGCCGCCCCGGCGACCCGGGCCCGCTCGCCGACTGGTGGGTCTACGAGGACCTGCACCGCCCGCTGACCCGCCTCGACACGGCCGTCGGATACGCCAGGGACGACATCAAGCTGGAAGGCATCACCTACGAGCAGATGCGCCCCGGCTCCTTCAGCGTGCCGGAGCGGCTGGCCGACATGGACGCCAACCACGTGCAGTCCGCCCTGTGTTTCCCCACGTTCCCGCGCTTTTGCGGGCAGACCTTCACCGAGGCCAAGGACCGCGAACTGGCGCTGCTGGGGGTGCGCGCGTACAACGACTGGATGGTCGAGGAGTGGTGCGGCCCGGCCGCGCGCGGACGCCTCGTACCGCTCACGCTCGTTCCGTTGTGGGACCCGCAGCTGGCCGCCGACGAGGTGCGCCGGAACGCGGAACGTGGCGTACGGGCGGTCTGTTTCAGCGAAATCCCGCCACATCTGGGGCTGCCCAGTATTCACACCGGGCACTGGGACCCCTTCCTGCGGGCCTGTGACGAGACCGGGACGGTCATCGCCATGCACATCGGCTCCTCCAGCCGGATGCCGTCCACCTCCGCCGACGCGCCGCCCGCCGTCGGCTCCACGATCACCTTCGCCAACTGCTGCTTCTCGATGGTCGACTGGCTGATGAGCGGAGCCTTCGACCGCTTCCCCGGCCTGAAGGTCATGTACGCGGAGGGGCAGATCGGGTGGATTCCGTACATCCTGGAGCGCGCCGACGTGGTCTGGGAGGAGAACCGCGGCTGGGGCGGCGTCGCGGACAAGGTGCTGCGCCCGCCGTCCGAACTCTTCGCCGGCCATGTGTACGGCTGCTTCTTCGACGACGCCTTCGGCCTGCGCAACCTGGACGCGATCGGCGTCGGCAACGTCCTGTACGAGACCGACTACCCGCACTCGGACTCCACCTGGCCGCGGTCGCGGGAGGTCGGCGAGGCCCAGATGGGCCACCTGGCGCCCGACGTGGTCGAGCGGATCGTCCGCGGCAACGCCATCGAGCTGCTGGGGCTGACGCCGGAAGGGCTGTGGGCGCACGCGGCGTGAGCCACCATGGGACGGGCGGCCGGGACCGGGCCGCCCGCGCGGACCGCGCCCGCGGGGCGCCGTCCGCGTCCTGCGGGCCTGGAGGTGGCGTGGATGACGACGTTCGTGCTGGTGTCGGGCGGCTACACCGGAGGGTGGATCTGGCGGGAGGTGGCGGACCACCTGCGGGCGGTGGGGCACCGGGCGGAACCGGTGACGCTGACCGGCATGGGGGACCGCCGCCATCTCTCCGGGCCCGGCACCGACCTGAACACCCATATCGAGGACGTGGCGCAGGTCCTGGACCACGTCGGCGCGGGTGAGGAGGACGAGGCGGGGGAGACGGTGCTCGTCGCCCACTGCTACGGCGCCTACCCGGCGCTGGGCGCCGCGGACCGCGGCCCGGACCGGCTGGCCCGCCTCGTATATGTGGACGCGGGCCTGCCCACCGACGGTGTGTCCGTCCTGGACGCGCTGCCCGACCCGGCCGTACGGGAACGGCTGCAACGGCGCGCCCAGGAACACGGCGACGGCTGGCGCCTGCCGCCACCGTCCTTCGAGGAGACCGACATCTGGGGCAGCCTGGACGGCATCTCGGAGGAGGGCCGGGACCGGCTGGCCCGCTTCGCCGCACCGCAGCCCCTGCCCACCCTCACCCAGCCGATCCGGCTGAGCGGCGCCACGGCCGCGCTGCCCGCCACCGGCATCTTCTGCACGAAGAACGTCACCAGCACCGCGGCCCTCCGCGACCTGGTGGCGTCCGGCGACCCGCGCTTCGCGGCGCTCGGCGATCCCCGGTACGGCTTCTTCGACCTCGACACCGGGCACTGG
The DNA here is from genome assembly GCF_001279365.1 of Streptomyces sp. NRRL F-5755. NCBI lineage: Bacteria > Bacillati > Actinomycetota > Actinomycetes > Kitasatosporales > Streptomycetaceae > Streptomyces > Streptomyces sp. NRRL F-5755. Next base: position 47,389 of record NZ_LGCW01000255.1, read on the forward strand.
CCCATGCTGTCCTGCCCCGGCGAGCTGGCCGACCTGCTGCTGCGGGCGGCGGCGGACGAGGGGGAGCGGCTCGGTCCCTCCGATCAAGCCCCGGCATGATGGGGGCATGAGCAACCGACCCGTACTCGTCTACGACGGGGACTGCGGCTTCTGCACCACCTCCGTGCGGTTCGCCGAGCGCCGTATCCGCCCCCGCTGCACCATCACCGCCTGGCAGTTCGCCGACCTCGAAGCGCTCGGCGTCACCCAGGAGCGGGCCGAGCACGAGGTCCTGTGGATCACTCCGAACGGGACGGTGTACGGCGGGGCGCAGGCGGTCGCCAAGCTGCTGATGAGCGCGCGGGGCGTCTGGGCCGTGCCCGGGGCGCTGCTGACCCTGCCCCCGTTCCGGCAGCTCGCGCACGTCGTCTACCGGATGGTGGCCGACAACCGGCACCGGATGCCCGGCGGCACCGCCGCCTGCTCGTTGCCCTCCCACCTCAGGCCCTGACCCCCGCGTCCCCGCCCGCCCCCTTGCCCGGCGTCCCACCAGCCCACACGATGGCTCCCAGCCGTCGAGGACGGGCCGTCAGCCGGGCGTGCGGGGGTGGACGTGGACAGGGACACGGAGCGCGGCACACGGGACGACCGGGCCGCCGACGGCGTGCGGGTACTGCCCGAAGGGCGGCTGTCGTACGGCATGCAGCTCCCGGTGCAGTCGCAGAGCACCCTGTACGCGGAGCCCTGGGAGGCCGGGGCCGGGCCCGCCGACCTCGTGGAGATCGCCCGCGCCGCCGACCGCCACGGCTTCGCCTACATCGCCTGCTGCGAGCACATCGGCGTGCCGCACCGGCTGGCCGCGGCCATGAGCACGGTCTGGTACGACCCGGTCGCCACCCTCGCCTACCTGGCGGCGGCCACCACCCGCGTCCGCCTGCTCAGCCACATCGCCCTGGTCGGCCTCAGGCACCCGCTGATCACCGCGAAGCAGTACGCGACGCTGGACCACCTCTCGGGCGGCCGGCTGATCCTCGGCGTCGGCGCCGGGCACGTACGGGAGGAGTTCGACGCCCTCGGGGCGGACTTCACGCGGCGCGGTGCCCTGCTGGACGAGGCGATCGACGCGCTGAAGGCGGCCCTGGGGCCTGAGGAGTTCCCCGCCTTTCATGGGAAACGATTCGCCTTCGAGGGGCTGGGCCAGTCCCCGCGCCCCGCGCAGGCGCCGCGCCCGCCCGTCTGGGTGGGCGGCTCGTCGCCCGCCGCCGTGCGCAGGGCGGCGGTCCGGGGCGACGGCTGGCTGCCCCAGGGCGACCGCCGGGACCAGCTGCCGGGGCAGCTGGCGAAGCTGCGGCGGCTGCGCGAGGCGGCCGGCATCCGTACACCCGCCGAGGCCGGTGCCATCACCGAGCCGCTGTACGTGGGCGCACCCGCGTGGGAGGTGGGGCGGCGCACGCTCACCGGGGCGCCCGAGCGGCTGGCGGACTCGCTGCGGGAGTACAAGGCCATGGGCGTACAGCAGATCCAGGTGCGGTTCCGCAGCCGGAGCCGTACCGAACTCACCGACCAGATGGCGGCGTTCGCAACCGACGTGGCACCGCATCTCGACAGCTGATATCCGCCGCGCCGGGCTTTGCTGACGGCCCGTCAGGTATTGACGCTTAGCCCGCCCGGTGCCACAGTCGGCCCGTAACTGACGAGCCGTCAGTTAGTCGCGTCAGGGCGGACGAGGGACGGTGAACCTCCGTGGAATTCGGGCTGTTCGTACAGGGTTACGTACCTGCCGCGCGGGCGAAGGTGGACCCCGAGGCGGAGCACCACGCACTGCTGGAGGAGACCGAGTACGTCATCCAGGCCGACAAGTCCGGCTTCAAGTACGCCTGGGCCTCCGAACACCACTTCCTGGAGGAGTACTCGCACCTGTCGGCCAACGACGTGTACCTGGGCTACCTCGCGCACGCCACCGAACGCATCCACCTCGGCTCCGGCATCTTCAACCCGCTGGCCCCCGTCAACCACCCGGTCAAGGTCGCCGAGAAGGCCGCCATGCTCGACCACCTCTCCGGAGGCCGCTTCGAGTTCGGCACCGGGCGGGGCGCGGGCAGCCACGAGATCCTCGGGTTCATGCCGGGCGTCACCGACATGAACCACACCAAGGAGCTGTGGGAAGAGACCATCGCCGAGTTCCCCAGGATGTGGCTCCAGGACGAGTACCAGGGCTTCCAGGGCAAGCACTGGCAGCTGCCGCCCCGCAAGGTCCTGCCCAAGCCGTACGGGCCCGCCCACCCGCCCATGTGGTACGCCGCCGGCTCGCCGTCCTCGTACGCCATGGCCGGCAGGAAGGGCCTGGGCGTGCTGGGGTTCAGCGTGCAGAAGGTCGCCGACATGGAGTGGGTCGTCGAGTCGTACAAGACGGCCGTGAAGGAGGCCGAGCCGGTCGGCGCGTACGTCAACGACAACGTCATGGTGACCTCCACCGCGATCTGCGCCGAGACGCACCAGAAGGCCGTCGAGATCGCCGTCGGCGGCGGGCTCAACTACCTCCAGTCGCTGCTGTTCCGCTATCACGACACCTTCCCGCGCCCCGAGGGCATCCCGGAGTGGCCCGAGCTGCTGCCCGAGTACACCGAGGAGATCATCGAGCTGCTGATCGCCGAGGAGCTGATGATCTGCGGCGACCCGGACGAGGTCTTCCGGCAGTGCAAGCGCTGGGAGCAGGCCGGCGCCGACCAGCTCTCCTTCGGCCTGCCCATCGGCGTCTCGCGCGAGGACACCCTCACCACCATCCGGCTGATCGGCGAACACGTCATCCCGAAGATCGACACCGACCCGGTCCACCGGACCGCCCGCTTCCGGCAGGGCGCCGCCTGACCAGGCCGCCATCTGCGCAGACCGCCGCCCGGCCAGGCCGTTTGAGCGAAAGGGACCCGGATGCTGGACCACCTGATCAAGGGCGCCACCATCGTCGACGGCACCGGCGCCCCCGCGTACGAGGCCGACCTCGCCGTACACCAGGGCCGCATCGCCGCCCTCGGCCGGATCACCGACCCCGCCCGTACCACCGAGGACGCCCACGGCCTCGTCCTCGCGCCCGGCTTCGTCGACCCGCACACCCACTACGACGCCCAGCTCTTCTGGGACCCCTATGCGACTCCTTCCATGCACCACGGCGTCACCACCGTCGCGGGCGGCAACTGCGGCTTCACCCTCGCCCCGCTCAACCCGGACCGGCCTGACGACGCCGACTACACCCGCCGCATGATGAGCCGCGTCGAGGGCATGTCGCTGGCGGCGCTGGAACAGGGCGCGCCGTGGAACTGGTCCACCTTCGGCGAGTACCTGGACGCCCTGGAGGGCCGCACCGCCGTCAACGCGGGCTTCATGGTCGGCCACTGCGCGCTGCGCCGCCACGTCATGGGCCCCGACGCGATCGGCGGGCAGCCCACGGATGCCCAGTTGGACGCCATGCTCCGGCTCTTCCACGACGCCATGGACGCGGGCGCCTGGGGCCTGTCCACCACCCAGTCGTCCACCCACGCCGACGGCGACGGCCGGCCGGTCGCCTCCCGGCACGCCCGCCCCGCCGAACTCCTCGCCCTGTCCCGCGCGGTCGCCGAACACGAGGGCACCCAGCTCGAAGCGATCGTCGCCGGCTGCCTCGACCGGTTCGCGGACGAGGAGATCGACCTCCTCGTGGAGATGACGGCCGCCGCCGGACGCCCGCTCAACTGGAACGTGCTGACCATCGACAGCGCCGTACCGGACCGCGTGCCCCGCCAGCTGGAGGCGAGCGAACGCGCCCGTAAGGCGGGCGGCCGGATCGTCGCCCTCACCATGCCGATCCTCACCCCGATGAACATGTCCCTGCGCACCTTCTGCGCCCTCAACCTCATCCCCGGCTGGGGCGACATCCTCGCCCTGCCCGTACCGGAGCGCATCGCCCGGCTCCGCGACCCGGCCGTACGGGAGGAGATGCTGCGGCGCGCGGCGAGCGAGGAGGCGGGCGTCTTCCGGCGGCTGACGGACTTCGCCCGGTACGTCATCGGCGACACGTACTCCACCGCGAACGCGGGCCTCTCGGGCCGTGTGGTCGGCGACATCGCCGCCGAGCGCGGCCAGGAGCCCTTCCACTGCCTGGTCGAGATCTGTGCCGCGGACGACCTGCGCACCGTCCTGTGGCCGATGCCCACCGACAACGACCCGGAAAGCTGGGCGCTGCGGCAGCGCACCTGGCAGCACGAGGACGTCATGCTGGGCGGCTCCGACGCGGGCGCCCACCTGGACCGCATGTGCGGCGCCCCGTATACGACCCGTTTCCTGGGCGACTGCCTGCGCGGCCGCAAGCTGGTGGACCTGGAGACGGCCGTACGGATGCTGACCAACGACCCGGCCCGGCTGTTCGGGCTGCGCGACCGCGGCCGGATCGCCGTCGGCTGCCACGCCGACCTGGTGCTCTTCGACCCGGAGCGGATCGAGGCGGGCCCGGCCACGCTGGTGCACGACCTGCCGGGGGACAGCCCGCGGCTGGACTCGCGGGCGGCCGGGATCGTGAGCGTACGGGTCAACGGCGTCGAGACGGTACGGGACGGCGAGGTGACCGGGGCGGTGCCGGGGAAGGTGCTGCGGTCGGGGCGGGACACCGAGACGGTGCGTACGCGGTGAGCGCGTCCCCTGATGTGTCCCCCGAGCGGCTGCTGATCGGCGGCGAGTGGACGGCCCCCGACCGCGGGCACTACGAGGTGATCGACCCGGCGACCGAGGAGGCCGTCGGACTGGCGGCGGAAGCGAGCCGCGAGCAGGCGTACGAGGCGGGCCGCGCGGCGCGCGAAGCGTTCGGACCGTGGTCGCGCACGGCGCCCGAAACCCGGGCGCGGGTCTTGGACCGCGCCGCCGAAATCCTGGCGCGCAACCTGGACCCGTACGCCCGGCTCGCGCGCGCGGAGACCGGCGCGACGGCCGGCACGGCGCGCGCGATGCAGGTCGGCGTCGCCATCGCCCGCCTCAAGCGGTACGCGCGCGGAGCGCTGGAGCCTGTGGAGACCCCGCTGCCGCCGCAGATCAACGAAGCGGGCCCGTTCGGAAAGGCCGCCGTACTGGGGGCGCTCGCGGTCCGCCGCCCCGTGGGCGTCGTCACCTGCATCACCTCGTACAACAACCCATGGGCCAATCCGGCGGGCAAGATCGCGCCCGCCCTGGCCATGGGCAACACGGTCGTGATCAAGCCCGCCCCCCAGGACCCGCTCTCCGTCCACCGCCTGGCCGAGGCGCTCCAGGAGGCGCTGGACGAGGCCGGGGCACCACCCGGTGTGCTGAACCTGGTGACCGGCCGGGACCCGGCGGTGGGCGAGGCCGCGGTCGACTCCCCGGACGTGGACATGGTCAGCTTCACCGGCTCCACGGCCGTCGGGCAGCGCATCGCCGAGGTCTGCGGCCGGGGCATGAAACGCCGGCTCATGGAGCTGGGCGGCAAGGGCGCCGCGCTGGTCTTCGACGACGCCGACCTGGACGCGGCGGTGGCCGGCATCGGCACCACGTACTCCTTCTACAGCGGGCAGATCTGTACGGCACCGACGCGCGTGCTCGCCCAGCGCGGCATCCACGACCGGCTGGTGGAGCGGCTGGCCGGGTACGCGGCGCGGCTGAAGATCGGCGACCCGGGGGAGCGGGACACGGTGGTCGGCCCGCTGATCTCCGCCGCCCACCGCCACCGCGTCGAGTCGTACATCGAACTGGGCCGCAAGGAAGGCGCCCGCCTGATCACCGGCGGCGACCGCCCGCCCCTCCCGCGCGGCTTCTACGTGGCCCCCGCCCTCTTCACCGACTGCGCCCCCGCCATGCGCGTCGTACAGGAGGAGATCTTCGGCCCGGTGGTCGTCGTCCTTCCTTTCTCCGACGAGGAGGAGGCCGTCACGCTCGCCAACGACACCGAGTACGGCCTGCTGGATTACGTGTGGTCCGGCGACGTGGCGCGCGCGTTCCGGGTGGCGGGGCGGCTGCGCGCGGGGGGCGTCGGCGTCAACACGGTCGGCCGCAACATGGAGGCGCCGTTCGGCGGCTTCAAGCGGAGCGGGGTGGGGCGCGATGTCGGCTCGTACGCGCTGCACGCGTACAGCGAGACGCAGGCGGTGGTGTGGCCGGGGTGAGGCCGGAGGGACCCGGGCGAGAACGGGCGGGAAAATTTTGAAACGGGACGAAACGGGCGGGGCTGCGGTTCCCGCAGTCCGGAACTCGACGGTGCGGCCTTCAAGTTACCGCCCGTAACGCGCTGCTGGCCTTGTAAACCTCAACAGGTAAACGTTTCGCGCCTCGCGAAGCGAGGAATCCGGCGCCGCTCAGGGGTGGATCTTCGGCCCCGCGATGCGGAAACAGCAGCCCTTAACGTCCTGTTCATGGTTCAGGTAGACCCCCGGCTCCCGGCCGGAGACACGGTAACGAGGGCCGGCGGCGCGGCCGGTGACGGCGCCGGTGCGACCCGCGGCAAGGGCCTGAGCGGCAACTCCGTCGGCCTGCTCGGCAGTGCCGTCATCGGCGTCTCGACCGTCGCGCCCGTCTACTGCCTGACCTCGACGCTCGGGCCCACCGTCGGCGAGGTCGGCCTCCAGATGCCGGCCGTCTTCCTCGCGGGCTTCCTGCCGATGCTGCTGGTCGCCTTCGCCTACCGCGAGCTGAACAAGGCCGTCCCCGACTGCGGCACCTCCTTCACCTGGTCGGTGAAGGCGTTCGGCCCGCGCATCGGCTGGATGTGCGGCTGGGGCCTGGTGATCGCCACGATCATCGTCCTCTCCAACCTCGCCGGCGTCGCCACCTCCTTCTTCTGGCTCCTGCTCGGGGAACTCACCGGCAGCGACGCCATCGCCGCGCTGGACGGCAACAAGGCCGCCCACGTCCTGACGTGCCTGGCCTTCATCGCCCTCGCCACGGCCGTCAGCTACCGCGGCATGACCGCCACCAAGGGCGTCCAGTACGCACTGGTCGGCCTCCAACTCGCCGTACTCGCCGTCTTCGTGGCCCTGGCCTTCGCCAAAGCGGGCTCCGGCGACTTCCCCGGCTCCCTCCACTTCTCCCTCACCTGGCTGAACCCCTTCGCCGTCCAGTCCTTCTCCGCCTTCACCGCGGGCCTGTCCCTCTCGATCTTCATGTTCTGGGGCTGGGACGCCTGCCTGACCGTCAACGAGGAGACCGCCGGCAGCGCCAGGACCCCCGGCCGCGCGGCCCTCCTCGCCATGGTCGTCCTCATCGGCTCGTACCTGCTGACCGCAGTCGCCGCCCAGATGTTCTCCGGCGTCGGCACGAAGGGCCCCGGACTCGGCAATCCCGACACCGCCGACAACGTCTTCGCGGCCCTCGCCCACCCGGTGATGGGCCCGGTCCTCGGCGTACTCCTCTTCGTCGCGGTCCTCGCCTCCGCCGCCGCCAGCCTCCAGACCACCTTCATCCCGGTGGCCCGCACGGTCCTGGCGATGAGCGCCTACGAGGCCCTGCCCCCGTCCTTCGCCCGCGTCCACCCGCGCTTTCGCTCACCGGCCCGCGCCACCGTCGCGGCGGGCATCGCCACCGGCGTCTTCTACGCGGGCATGTCGTTCCTCTCGCAGAACGTCCTCGTCGACACCATCTACGCCCTCGGCCTCATGATCTGCTTCTACTACGCGATCACGGCCTTCGCCTGCGCCTGGTACTTCCGCCGCGAACTGCGCAGGTCCACCCGCGACCTGCTCTTCAAGGGCGTCTTCCCGCTCCTCGGCGGCGTGCTCCTCACCGCCGTCTTCACCAAGACCCTCATCGACATGTGGAACCCGGCCTACGGCTCCGGCAGCTCCGTCCTCGGCATCGGCTCGGTCTTCGTCATCGGCGTCGGCCTGCTGCTGCTCGGCTTCGTGCTGATGCTGGTGATGCGGCGGCGCAGCCCGGCGTTCTTCCGGGGCGAGGTGCTGGGGCGGGGGACGCCGGCGCTGGTGGTGGAGGAGTAGAGCCCGCGCGAGCCGTCCCGCCCTCCCGTCTCGGCCAGATTGCTAGCATCCTAGTTGGCTAGGGTGCTAGCCTCCCATCGTGGGTGATGAGGAAGTCAAGCAGTTCAACGTCTATCTGCCGGTCCCGCTGATCAAGCAGCTCAAGTACCACGCCCTCGACACGGGCAGCTCCCTGTCCGCCCTGGTCGCGGACGCGCTGCGCGCCTACCTGGACGAGCACGGTGAGCGGAACCGGGATACGAGGGGAAAGGGGAAGCGGGATGGCGAGTGAGGTGGCCGAGATGGCGTCTGAAGGAGCCAAGATGACATCTGAAGGAGCCGGGATGGCGACCGAGGGGGTCGAGGCCGTCTTCCTGGAGACGCACAACTGGGGCAAGGCCGCGAGGTTCTTCCAGTCCCTGGGCTACGAGCTGGAATTCGAGACCGGCCACAACTCGGGCCAACTGCGCAACGGTGACGGGCCGTACGTCTTCATCGCCGAAGTGCCCGAGGACCGCGAGCCCGGAATGCGGCCCGTCCTGAAGGTGCCGGACGAGGACGCGTTCCGCCCCGGCCCGGACGTCGAGATGGTCACGCCCTTCGAGGACACCCACTTCGGGACCAGGATGGCGACCGTCCGCGACCCCGACGGACGGCTGTGGAGCCTCCAGGCTCCCGCCAAGAGCTGACCGGCCGGGGGAGACGACACCATGCCGAACGAGGTCACCGAGGCGCCCGACAACACCGCGGTGCGCTGCGCACTGTGGCGGGCCATGCACGTACGGGTCGATGCGGCACCCCACGTACTGGAGGACGAGGTCGGCCTGCGCCTGGTGGACCCCGGTGACGACTGGCCGGAGCGCCCGGACATGGACCCCGCGGCCACCCGCGCGTTCCGGGCGGCGATGGTGGCCCGCGCCCGGTTCGTCGAGGACCTGGTCGCCGAGCAGGCCGAGCGGGGCGTCACCCAGTACGTCATCCTGGGCGCCGGCCTGGACACCTTCGCCCAGCGCAGGCCCGAACTCGGGGCTCGCCTGCGGCTTTTCGAGGTCGACCAGCCGGGCACCCAGGCATTCAAGCGCCGACGGCTGACCGAACTCGGCTACGGCATTCCGCCATGGCTGCACCTGGTGCCGGTCGACTTCGAGGCGGGCGAGTCGTGGTGGGAGCGGCTGACCGCGGCCGGATTCGACCCGCACCGCCCGGCGGTCATCGCCTCCACCGGCGTCAGCATGTACCTCACGAAGGACGCGATCAGCGCCACGCTGCGCCGGATCGCCGGCCTCGCACCGGGATCGACGCTCGCCCTGTCCTTCCTGCTGCCCGCCGAACTCCTGGAGGCAGCGGACCGGCCCGGCCTCCGCACGAGCCAGGAAGGAGCACGCGCCTCCGGCACACCGTTCGTCAGCTTCTTCTCCCCGCAGGACATGCTGTCCCTGGCCCGCGAAGCCGGCCTCGGGAACGCCCGCCACGTGCCCGGAGCCGCACTCGCCGAGCGCTACTTCGCCGGCCGTACGGACGGGCTGCGGCCGTCCAGCGGCGAGGACTTCCTGCTGGCCACTGTCCGACCCGGAAACGGTCCCGGGGCGGCCCCGGGACCGTGACCATGCCCGCACGCGCCGGGAATCAGCCGCCCAGTACGGCCTTCAGATCCCCCAGCCCCGCGCCGACCGGAATGAGCTGCCACAACTGGCTGTCCCGGTTCGGGTCGCCCTCCTTGGCGAGCGGCTGCTGCTCCACGACCGCCTTCTCCGTACCGTTGAAGCCGCGCGGCGTCAGGTAGAGGCCGCTCTTGCGGTTCTTGACGGCGACGGAGCCGATTCCGGCCGGTTCTATGCGCCAGACCTTGAAGTTCTTGGCGAGTTCGGGACGGTTGGTGTCCTGGAAGTTCCACTGCTCGACGGCCGCGCCCGGCTCGCTGTTGTAGTCGACCACGTTCAGATACAGCCCGCTGTGGCGGTTGCGGGCGTGCGCCTCGAAGACATCACCCGCACCGGCGGACGACAGGATCCAGGTCTGCGCCGCCAGCCCCGACAGCGGACGCAGCCCCTGGAGCTCGGTCAGCTTGGACGGGTCCTTGCTGTCCCCCTGGACCCCGAGGAACAGGCCGCTCTTCTGGTGACGGAAGAGGAAGGCCAGAGTCACATCAACAGCCATGGGAATACCTCCCGTTGAGTGCGCTCGGAGAGCGGGCGCGGCCTCACCGGCCCCGCCCCTCGTTTTCGGGTTGTGTCTATGAGGGGGCGTTGGGGGGCACAAGGGCGCGGAGTCGCCAGGGGGCGCGGGGCTGAGATGTGGTGGTCTGTGCGGGACCGGGGTTCGGCGGCTCGATCAAACGGCCACCCGCCGCTCCCGCACCGCCCGCCGGGTCTCCTCCTCGACCAGGTCGAAATTGATCTCCCCCGCCGCGCGTACGCCCATGGCGGCGGCGCCGCTGACCGTGGCCATCGGGTCGGCGACGTTGCCCGCCACCCATACGCCGGGGACGCCGGTCGCGCCACCGGGCCGGGCCGCCACGTAGCTCCCCAGCACAGCACCGTCCCCCATGACCGTCTCCGCCATCTCCAGCCCCAGGCTCTCGACCACCTTGGCCCGTACGTCGAACCGCGCCGCGATCACGAGGGCCCGGCAGGGCACCACCGTCCCACCGGCCAGCTCAACCCCCGAGATCCGGTCGTCGCCATCCTCTCCCCGACCAGCGACCTCCAATCCCGTCACTTCACCATCCACCACGGCAATGCCGCGCGCGGCGAGCTGCTCATACTCCTCATCCGACGGCTCCGGCCCCGTGTGCAAGAAGAGGCGCACGTCGTCGCTCCACTGCCGCCACAGCAGCGCCTGCCGCACGGCCATCGGCCCGGTGGACAGCACGCCGATCGCCTGGTCGCGGACCTCGTAGCCATGGCAGTACGGGCAGTGCAGCACGTCCCGCCCCCACCGCTCGGCGAGCCCGGGGATGCCGGGCAGCTCGTCCACCATCCCGGAGGCTACGAGCAGCCGCCGAGCCCCCACGGCCGTCCCGTCACCGAGCGCGACACGAAACCGCCCCTCCCCGACCGCCTCGGCCGCAACCACCTCGCCCTCCACGACCTCACCGCCGTACCGAGCGACCTCGGCCCGCCCCTCGGCCAGCAGCTCGCCGGGCGGCACCCCGTCCCGCGACAGGTAGTTGTGCGATGCCGCCGCCGGTGCGTTACGCGGCCGCCCGGCATCCACCACCAACACGGACCGCCGCGCCCGCCCCAGCATCAGGGCCCCGGACAGCCCTGCCGCACCACCGCCGACCACAACGACGTCGTAGGAGCGGCCGTTCTCGGCCCTCTGCTTCTCTTCCACGCTCATTCGCACTACCTCCTTCATGGGAGGCCGACAGTGCGCCCGGTACGTACAGTTCGGCAAGCATCCTTGCCAATACGGCAAGCCTACGGTCGTTACCCGGCTCCGAACTCATACTGCAACTCGTAAAGGTGCCCGGCCTTCGCCATGACGCTGACCTCGATGGGCCGGTCCCCCTCGCCGTACACCACGCGCAGCGTGCGCAGCACGGGCAGGTTGCCCGGCAGCTGGAGCGCCGCGTTCTCCTCCTGGGTGGGAACGCGTGCGGACACCCGGTCCACGCTGCGTACGGGCGGGTGGCCCAGCCCGGCGAGCAGCGTGGGCGTACCACCCCTGATCCTGCGGAACTCCGTGATCGCCGTACCGCGAGCGATCTCCACGGGGTAGTACGACGCGACGAGCTCCACCGGCTCGTCCCCCATATACAACACCTGCCGCCGCAACACCGCCGTACCACCGCCCGCCGACCCCAACGCCTCGGCCACATCAGCGGGCGGCACCACTTCGCGGACCTCCAGTAGGCGACTGTGAGCCTGGGCTGCTGGCTGTGGTGTGGGGCTCAGGACTTTGTTGCCGCTACGTTCCGCACTCGTTCGTTCAGATCGCGTACCGCCCTGGCGCGGAGATGCGGACGGATGCGGCTGCGCAGGGTGGCGAAGTGGGCGTCGCCGCGGGCGGAGGAGATCTCCGTGTAGTCGTCCAGGAAGCGGTGCCATGTCGCGCAGGCCGCGTCGAGGTGGCCCAGTTCGAACTGGCGCTGGGCGAGCAGGGCGTGGGAGTGGGCACGGCCCTGCCGCTCCTGCGAGGGCTGGGCCTTCAGGGAGCTGTGCATGGCCTTGACCGAGCCGGGCAGATCCTTGAATTCGTGCAGCACGTGGGAGACGTGGAAGAGGTACGCCGACTGGTCGTAGCCGCCGATCGACTCTCGGCGGGAATCCGCCTTGGACAACGCGCTCTCCGCCTCCCGCAGCCGGGTGATCGCCGTGTGCCGGTTCCCCGTCATCGAAGCGGCGTGCGCCTGTTGCCCGCGCAGGAAGGCCACCAGGCGCGGCCCGGCCGAGGGGGCCGCGGCCGCTGCCGAGTCGGCCAGATCCAGGGCCTTGGCGCCGTAGCCGAGACTGGAAGCCTGGAGGGACATGCCGCGCAGCGTGCGGCAGTACGTGAGGTGGTCGTGTGCCTCGCCCGCCAGGTGGAGCGCCTTCACGTAGTAGCGCTGCCCGAGGCCGTGCGCCCGCTCGTACATCGCCATCCAGCCGGTGAGGTACGTCAGGTCCGCCGCAGCCGCGAGCAGGTCGCGGTGCACCCGTTCCGTCGCCGGCGCCGTCAGCCACGGCCCCACCGAGTTCACCAGGAACGCCGCCGCCATCGGCCGTGCGTGACCGCCCCCGAATTCGTCGAGGATGTCCGCCACCCGATCGGTCACCGCACGGACCGTCTCGACCTGGGCCGGGCCCACCCGTCCCGTCCTTCCCGGCCGTACCGCCGCTTCCGCCCGCCCGGCAAGGTCGGCGAAGAGCGGTACGGCCAGCGCGGCGGAGTAGAGACCGGCCTGGAGGACACCCCTGCGGGAGGGATCCATGTCGTCACGACTCAGGTCGAGGAGTTCTTCGACGGCCGACCCGTCCCCCGGCCGGGCCCCGCCCGGGGGAGCGGGGAAGCCGGCTTCGGCGTGGGTGACGGGACGTCCGAGGCGCCTGGCCAACGCTTCCAGGACGACGGGCCTGACCTGCGGCCTCGGCATGGTGCCGGAGAGCCAGTGGGCAACGGCCGACTGCTCGTAACGGAGAGTGAGACCGGCCTCCGCGCCAGCGCGGTTCACCGCGTTGGCGAACTGCTGACCGGACCACGCGGCCTCCCGGAGCAGGCAGGTGAGCTTCGTGTTCGATGTGCGCCGACTCGTCGCCATGTTCAACTCCCGCCGGTTTTCATGGCTTTCATCTTCACGCCTGCCTCCCACGGTACCCGCGCGGGCACCACGCAGGGTTACCTCGGTGCACGGACAGGCCACCACGGACGAGGTGGCCCGGTACCCAGGTGACCAGAAGGAACGGTGAGGATCGTGGAGCCACGGGAGCTGGCGGGCACGGCGTCAGCGGGCGTCGACTTCGAGGCGGCGCGTCACACCATCGGTGTGATCAAGGCCCAGTTGGGGAGCTGCTCGGCGAAGGAGGAAGCGGAGCAGCTGATGGGCGAGGCCCGGATCATTCTGGCCGCGCTGATCCCGCTGGTCGAGGAGCGCGCGCGGCAGCTGCCGTGCGCGTCGCTGGAGTGCCGACGGGCCTGCGACACCGTCGCCCGTGCTCGCACGGCCCTGACCTGGACGCACACGAGCAGCAGCATCACGTACCTCGGCTACGTCGTCCATGTTGCGGGGCACCTGCTGGGGTATTTCCCGGTCGGGGGGCCGGATACAGGGGAAGGTGATTCCCGGGCAGCGACTGAGGAGCCGACGCGGTAGCGGCTTACTTCCGCCACGCCCCGGGTGGGACATCAGCGGAACTGATCTCACAGATAGGGAAGAAGACATGAGCCACGTTGACGACGCCTCCGCACTTCCCGTGATGTGGTGGAAGTCCACGTACAGCGACAGCGGGGCGCAGTGCGTCGAGTGCGCCATCGTCGACACCGGGACGGTGGCCGTGCGGGACAGTAAGGACCCGAGCGGAGCGGCGTTGCTGTTCAGTCGCGGGTCGCTGTCCGCGTTCGTTGCCGCTGCGGCCACGGGGCGGTTCGGTGGTCTTGGATAGGTAGCTTCTACGGCCCGCCGCGCACGCCGCGTGGCGGGCCGTTGTGTGTCAGGCACGGCCCAGGAAGACCGGATTGGTCATGGCCACCATCGGACCCGGCACCCCCGGAGTGGTGGACGGATGGCGGACCTCGGCGCGTACGTATGTGGCGTTGGCCGGGGTCGTGTGCCAGGTGACCGGGCCGGATGTGGGGAGGGGGGTGGTGAAGAGTTGGCCTTGGTCGGTTAGGAGGCGGGCTGTGCAGTTGGGGGGTGCTCCGGTCACGTGGAGGTTGACGGTGACCTCGGCGGAGTCTTGTACGGGGAGGCGTTCGCCGATCGTGGCGTGTTCGGCCTTGGGGCCGGTGGCGGTGAGGGTGAGGGTGAGGGCGGAGGATTCGGCGAGGTAGGTGCGGCCCTCGCGGATGCCCGTGAGGATCGCTTCGCGGGAGAGGGTGTCGGCGAAGACGACGGTCTGGGGGAGGCCGATGACGTCCGGGTCGCGGTGGGCGTCGCTGTGGCCCACGGCGGGGAGGAAGCGGCCCCGGCCCTGCGCGTACGCCACCAGCGCGTTGTCCCATTCGGCGATGGCCACCTCGTCGTCCAGGGTGAAGGGGCCGTTCCAGACCTCGACCGCGTCGGCCTCCTCGTAGCCGAACTTCCAGTTGCAGCCGATGCAGGTGGCGTGCGGGTGGGCCGGGACGACCAGGCCGCCCGCGCGGCGGATGCGGCGGGCGAAGCGGGGGAAGGCGTCGTCGCGGGCCCGGTAGCGCCAGTCGATGAAGACGCCGGGGTCGGTGCCCATCGCCACCACGTGGCCGTTGCGGGTGGTGACTTCCTCGCCGGTGAGGACGAGGAGGTCGTCGCCCCAGAGTCCTTCCCACTCCCGGTGCGAGGAGGTGGTGTTGTGCTCGGTGGTGGTGATGAAGTCCAGGCCGGCCGCGCGGGCGAGGGCTGCGATCTGGGCGGGGGTGCGCTTGCCGTCGGAGTGGACGGAGTGGAGGTGGCTGTCGCCCCGGTACCAGGAACGGCCGCGGCCCTTGGCGCGTTGGGGTGGGTAGGTGGGGGTTCGGGGAGCGGAAGGGGGGCCGTAGCGGAGGGTGATGGTTACTTCGTAGGTGAGACCTTGTGGGGCGACGGTGTACGGGCCGAGGGCGATGTGCCACGTACCGGGGTTGACCGGACCGGAGAGGTAACCGGGCGTGGCGTCGTCGGCGCGGAGGAAGAACTCCGTACGCGCGCCGCCCGACCAGCCGCGGAAGCCGCGCCCGCCCAGTTCCGTACCGCGTTCGTCGAAGATGCCGATGTCGCAGGCGTTGCCCGCGGTGCCGGGCGGGGTGGTGGGGCGGTCGTAGGTGTACGAGACGGCGATCTCGCGTACGCCGGGCGGGACTTCCACGGGGAGGTAGACGTAGTCGGGGGCGCCCACGGGGAGGCGGCCGGTGATCTTACGGGTTTCCTCGCCGGTGGTGCGGGCGTCGGCCCGGGACTCGCCATGGGCCCCGCCCTGGGCGGGCCCGCCGTCGGCTGCCGCGAAGTTCACACCGTTCAACGTAAGCGCCGCGGCGGCTCCCGTCACCAGGAGCGCGCGGCGTCCGAACGGGCCGCTGGTTCTGTCGTCGTCGCACATGAGGCATCGCTCCCGGGTAGGCGTGGCGGAACCGGCGTACGGAGACATGCGTGAGCCTTCTGAGACCTTCCCAGACCTTCGTATTGAGGCGTGAACGGGCGGACAAGGGAAGGGGGCGGGGCGGGGACGCTCTCGTGTGGCGGCGGGGAGCGTGGCGTGAAGCGCGGTGGGTTCCCCGGACGCCCCCGGACGATCCCCGGGCGCCCCGTGGGCGCCTCATGGACGCTGCCCGTCCTCAGCGGTAGGAAAGGGGCACTGCCGACACGCGGGAGGTACGCCCAGCATGCGGATCTCGACCACCATCTTCCTGACCGACGAAACGATCCGGCCGGACCGGCTGGCCCGGGAACTGGAGCAGCGCGGTTTCGCCGGGCTCTACCTCCCCGAGCACACGCACATTCCGGCCACGCGCGACACGCCCGCCCCCATGGGCGAGCCGCTGCCCCGTGAGTACGGGCGCACCCTCGACCCGTTCGTGGCGCTCGGGCAGGCCGCCGCCGTCACCGAGCGGCTGACGGTCGCCACCGGCGTCACCCTCGTCGCCCAGCACGACCCGATCACCCTGGCCAAGCAGATCGCCACCCTGGACTTCCTCTCCGGCGGGCGCTTCACGCTCGGCGTCGGCTACGGCTGGAACGTGGAGGAGGCGGCCGACCACGGGGTCGAGTGGTCGAAGCGGCGCGCGCTGGTACGGGACCGGATGCGGGTGATGCGCGCCCTGTGGGCGGACGAGCCGACCGCGTACGAGGGCCGGTTCGCGTCCGTACGGGCCAGCCTGGCGCACCCGAAGCCGGTCAAGGGCGCGCCGCGCACGCTGCTCGGCGGCGCGGCCGGGCCCCGGCTCTTCGCGAGCGTGGCGGAGTTCGCGGACGGCTGGCTGCCGATCGGCGGCGGGGGCCTGGGGGAGGCGCTGCCGGAGCTGCGGCGGGCGTGGGCGGAGGCGGGCCGGGACGGCGAGCCGCTGGTGGTGCCGTACGCGGTCCAGCCGTCGGCCGGGAAGCTGGCCCGGCTGCGGGACCTGGGCGTGGAGGAGGCCGTCGTGGGGCTGCCGGCGGCGAGGGAGGGAGAGGTGCTGCGGGCGTTGGATGAGTTCGCGCAGTATTTGTAGGGCGCGCAGCATGCGTGGGGGCGGAGAGGCATGTGCGGACGGCCGTCCCTTCGGCCCACTCCTCCCGCCCAGGCTGCCCGCCCCGCCCCCGGAGGGAACCTCCGTCTCGCGTGATCAGTGGCACACCGACCCGGGGGGATCGGTCGGCGGCGCTGTCGGTGGTCGCTCGTATGCTCGTTGGATGACTAGCAGCGCGCAGGTACCCGGGCAGGGGACGGACCCGGTGGCAGTCCCCGCCGACACCACACCTCCCGTCACCGCCCCCACCGCCAACGCCATGCGCCGCGCCCTCAAGCGCGCCCGTGACGGCGTCGCGCTCGACGTCGGCGAGGCGGCGGTGCTGCTCCAGGCGCGCGGCGACGACCTGCGGGACCTGTGCGCCTCCGCCGCCCGGGTGCGCGACGCCGGGCTTGAGGCGGCCGGGCGCCCGGGTGTCATCACGTACTCCAAAAGTGTGTTCATCCCGCTCACCCGGCTGTGCCGGGACAAGTGCCACTACTGCACGTTCGTCACGGTGCCCGGCAAGCTGCGCCGCGCCGGCCACGGCATGTTCATGTCGCCGGACGAGGTGCTGGACATCGCCCGCCGCGGCGCCGAACTGGGCTGCAAGGAAGCGCTGATCACGCTCGGCGACAAGCCGGAGGACCGCTGGCCCGAGGCCCGCGAGTGGCTGGAGGCCGAGGGGTACGACTCCACCATCGCCTACGTACGCTCCATCGCCATCCGCATCCTGGAGGAGACGGGGCTGCTGCCCCACCTGAACCCGGGCGTGCTGTCCTGGACGGACTTCCAGACGCTCAAGCCCGTCGCCCCGTCCATGGGCATGATGCTGGAGACCACCGCCGAGCGCCTGTGGAGCGAGCCCGGCGGCCCGCACTACGGCTCCCCGGACAAGGAACCGGCCGTACGGCTGCGCGTCCTGGAGGACGCCGGGCGGTCCAACGTGCCGTTCACGAGCGGGCTGCTCATCGGCATCGGCGAGACGTACGAGGAGCGCGCCGAGTCGCTGTTCGCGCTGCGCAAGGTGCAGCGCGCCTACCACGGCATCCAGGAAGTCATCGTCCAGAACTTCCGCGCCAAGCCGGACACGGCCATGCGCGGCATGCCGGACGCGGAGCTGGAGGACCTGGCCGCCACCGTCGCCGTCGCCCGGCACATCCTGGGCCCGTCCGGCTGCCTCCAGGCCCCGCCCAACCTGGTCGACTCCGAATACGCGCTGCTCATCGAGGCGGGCATCGACGACTGGGGCGGCGTCTCCCCGGTGACGCCCGACCACGTCAACCCCGAGCGGCCGTGGCCCCGGATCGAGGAGCTGGCCGAGAAGTCCGCCGCCGCGGGCTTCGAGCTGCGTGAGCGGCTGGCCGTCTATCCGGAGTACGTACAGCGCGGTGAGCCCTGGCTCGACCCGCGCCTGCTGCCGCACGTCCGCGCGCTGGCCGACCCGGAGACCGGGCTGGCCCGCGAGGACGCCGTGGTCGAGGGCCGCCCCTGGCAGGAGCCCGACGAGGGCTTCTCGATGAGCTCCACGGGCCGTACGGACCTGCACCGCACCATCGACACCGACGGCCGCACGGCCGACCGCCGCGACGACTTCGACGAGGTGTACGGCGACTGGGACGCGCTGCGCGAGGCCGCGGCGCCCGGCATGGCGCCCGAGCGCATCGACACGGATGTCCGCGCCGCCCTGGCCCGGGCCGCCGACGACCCCACCCAGCTCACCGACGACCAGGCGCTCGCCCTGCTGCACGCCGACGGCCCGGCGCTCGACGCCCTGTGCCGCATCGCGGACGACCTGCGCCGCGCCACGGTCGGTGACGACGTCACGTACATCGTCACCCGCAACATCAACTTCACCAACGTCTGCTACACCGGCTGCCGCTTCTGCGCCTTCGCCCAGCGCCGCACGGACGCCGACGCCTACACCCTCTCCCTCTCCCAGGTCGCCGACCGCGCCCAGCAGGCGTGGGACGTGGGCGCGGTCGAGGTGTGCATGCAAGGCGGCATCCACCCCGACCTGCCCGGCACCGCGTACTTCGACATCGCGCGCGCCGTCAAGGAACGCGTCCCCGGCATGCACGTCCACGCCTTCTCGCCCATGGAGGTCGTCAACGGCGCCACGCGCACCGGCCTGTCCATCCGCGAGTGGCTGAGCGAGGCCAAGGCCGCCGGCCTGGACACCATCCCCGGCACCGCCGCCGAGATCCTCGACGACGAGGTCCGCTGGGTGCTGACCAAGGGCAAGCTGCCCACCGCCACCTGGGTCGAGGTCATCAAGACCGCCCACGAGCTGGGCATCCGCTCGTCCTCGACGATGATGTACGGCCATGTCGACCAGCCCCGGCACTGGCTCGGCCACCTGCGGCTGCTGGCCGAGATCCAGCAGGAGACCGGCGGTTTCACGGAGTTCGTGACGCTGCCGTTCATCCACACCAACGCGCCCGTCTACCTGGCCGGCATCGCCCGCCCCGGCCCCACCACCCGCGACAACCGCGCCGTGACCGCCATGGCCCGCGTCCTGCTCCACCCGCACATCACCAACATCCAGACCAGCTGGGTGAAGCTGGGCACCGAAGGCGCCGCCGAAATGCTCCGCTCCGGGGCCAACGACCTGGGCGGCACCCTGATGGAGGAGACCATCTCCCGTATGGCGGGCTCCAGTTACGGGTCCTACCGCTCCATCCAGGACCTGATCGCCATCGCGGACGCGGCGGGCCGCCCGTCGCGCGCCCGCACGACGACGTACGGACCGGTGGCGGCGGAGCGCGAGGCGGCGGCGCTGGCCTCGGACGGGCATCTGCCGGAGCTGTTGCCGGTGGTGGAGTAACGACGGGCCCGGTCCGGGAGAGTAACGGGAGGTCCCGGGAGCGGCCCTCTCCGGCTACGGTTGCGCGCGGAGCCCGCCGGGGGAGAGCGGGCCCGGGAGGTGACCGGTGGACCGTAGACGGCTCTCGCGCCAGGAGCTGATCCGCGCCCGGCGCGGGGACGGGTTCGTCGGCCGCGAAGGCGAACTGGGCGCGTTCCGGGCCAATCTCGCCCGGGACCCGGCCGATCCGGACTTCCGCTTCCTGCACCATCTGCACGGCCAAGGAGGCGTCGGAAAGACCTCCCTGGCGCAGCGGTTCGAGCAGATGGCACGCGAGCTGGGCGCGCTGACCGTGTACGTCGACGAGTCGGTGCACAGCGTCCCCGAGGCGATGGCCGGGATCAGCGCCCGGCTCGGCCGCCAGGGCAGCCCGCTGAAGTCCTTCGACAAGCTGCTGGCCACGTACCGGGAGCGGAGGCACGAGGCGGAGGCGGCGCTCGCCGGGCCGGACGAACCGGGCGGCGAGGCACCGCCGTCGACCGGCAGCATGATCATCGCCAGGGCGGGGGTGGCGGGCCTCGGCCTGATCCCGGGCGTCGGACCGTTCGCGGGCGCGGTGGACTCCACCCAGCTCGCCCGCGGCACCGACCGGCTCCGCGGCCGGATCGGCGCCCGGCTGCGCAACCACGACGACGTACAGCTGGTGCTGTCCCCGGTCGAGGTCTTGACGCCGGTCTTCGTACGGGAGCTGGGCGAGGCGGCCGACGCCGTACCCGTACTGGCGCTCTTCTTCGACACGTACGAGGCGACCGGCCCCCTCCTGGACACCTGGCTGCGCGACATCCTCTTCAGCGACCGCTACGGGCCGCTCGCCCCGAACATCATGGTCACCCTGTCGGGCCGGGACGCACTGGACCGGCGGTGCTGGGCCGACCACCTGGAACACGTCACGGACGTACCGCTGGACGCCTTCACGGAGGCCGAGGCGCGCCGCTACCTGGCGGCCAAGGACATCACCGACCCGGACACCGTCGACGCCATCCTGCGCCTCTCCGGCGGCCTCCCCGTGCTCGTCTCCACCCTCGCCGGAAGCAGGCCGGGCGCCGCGGACGCCGTCGACGACCCCAGTGACACCGCCGTCGAACGCTTCCTGAAGTGGGAGACCGATCCGGTACGCAGAGAAGCCGCGCTGGCCGCCGCCCTGCCGCGCCACCTGGACGAGGACGTGTACCGGGAGGCGGTGGACGCGGAGGCCGCCGACCACTTCGGGTGGCTGCGCACACTGCCGTTCGTCTCCGAGCGCGGCGGCCGGTGGCAGTACCACGAGGTGGTCCGCACGGCGATGCTGCGACTCCAGCGGCGACGGTCGCCGCGGGTCTGGGGGGAGCGGCATGGGCGGTTGGCGGAGGGGGCGCGGCGGTTGGCGGAGGAGTGTGCGGGCGGCAGGGACCTGGCCAGGTGCCGGCGGGACGAGCGGTGGCGGGAGCTGCGGCTCCGGGAGATCTACCACGGGCTCTGCGCCGACCCGCGGGACTTCCTGGCCGAGGCGTTGTCCGAGGTGGCAGGCACCGTCGAGTACGAGACCACCGCCGTACGCCCGGTCGCGGAAACCGTCTGGCAGGCGGGCGAGGACGGGGACGCACCCGAGGTACGCGACTGGGGCAGGCGGCTGACGGCAGCCCTCGACGGGCCGGACGGCCTCGCCGGGGTCCTGACGGAGCTGCTCGGCGGCCCCGGCCTCGACACGGCGGAGCGCGTGGCGATATGCCGGACACGCGGCCGTGAGCACCGTAAAGCAGAACGCTGGGAGCAGGCGTTCGCCGACTTCGACCGGTGTCTGGAAGCGGCGCCGGACGACGCGGACGCATGGTTCGGCCGCGGGCTCACCCACCGCTATCTGCGCCGCTTCGAGCAGGCGGCCGAGGACTTCACCCGGGCCCTGGCCATCGATCCGGACCAGCCGGCGCCGTCCTTCCAGCTCGGCGAGGTCAACCGGCTCATGGGGCGCCATGAGCAGGCGCTGACCCTGTTCGACCGGGTGCTGGAGCGGTTCCCGATACACGCCCCGGCGCACGGCAGCCGCGCCGTCTGCCTGCGCCACCTGGGCCGTTACGAGGAGTCGCTGTCGGGCCTGCGGCGTGCCGTGGAGCTCACCCCCGGGTACTCCTGGGCGTTGGCCGAGCTGGGGATGACCTACGCGGCGATGGGGCAGTACACGATGGCGCTGGCGGAGTTCGACCGTGCGCTGGCGGCCGATCCGGAGTACGCGTGGGCCGCCGCCGCCCGGGGGAGGATCGCCCTCCTCACGGGCCGCCTCGGCGACGCGGTGGCGAACTTCGGCCTGGCGCTGGCCCTCGGGACGGCGAACCCCTGGGCTCCCGCCCGCCGCGCCAAGGCGCATCAACTGCTGGGAGCGGAGGAAGAAGCCCTCACCGACTACGACACGGCCCTGGCCCTCGCGGACACCGGCCGGACCGCCGTGCCCGACGTGTCACGGGCCGTCTTCCTGGCCGCGCGCGCCGGGTGTCTGCGCCGGGCCGGACGGTTCGGCGCGGCGCGGGAAGCCGTCGAGGCGGCCCGGGCCACCGCGCCGGAAGAGCTGCTGGTCCGGTACGAAGCCGCGCTGCTCGCGAGTGCCGTACACGGGTTGCCCGACGCGGCACCCGCCTGGGAGGCGCTGCGGACCGGGGCCCAGGAGGGTCCGCCGACGAGCGATGAGGAGGGCCTGACCGGGGCAACCGCCGTTGCGGTCGTCGCCCGCTGTGCGCTGGGCGACTGGACCGGCGCCCGGGCGGCTGTCGCTGATCTGCTCGGCGGCGGTACGCCGTGGGAGCGCGCGGCCGAGGCGGAGTACGGGGTGCGGGACCTGGCCGGGCTGTGGCGGGACCTGGACGCGTCGGGCGCCGGCCAGTTGGCCGATCTCCGCCGCGTACTCCTGGAGCGGATGACCGAAGCAGCGGCCGTTCAGGCACCGTGACCGCCGCCCTCACCCATCCCCCGTCTCCGCCTCCGCCTCATGCTGAAGGATGCACTGCTGCCACTGCGCCAGCGCCTCCGCGCGGTCGCCGCCGGTGTCCTCGGCGGCTGAGATGAGCGCGTCGGCGGCCATCGCGGCGAGTCGGACGGTGATCTGGCACACGTCGCGCTGGGAGAGCGGACGGAGCAGTTCCACCGCGCCGTCGCTGTCACCGGCCAGGGCGCAGGCGACGACGGCCATGGCGGTGCGGTCCCATTCGAACTCGGGCATGGGGGGAGCATGCCCACCGGGCGCCGGTCGCATGACCTCGGTACGCAGGGGGCACGTCTGTGCTGATCGGGACCGTAGCGATCAAAAGCCTCCGTCAGGGTGACTGTTCGCATAACGTTCCTCGCCCGGTTTTGGCCTTTCTTGGTCGATTACAGTGCTGCGGCAGGGGAGCGTAAGGACCCCGTAAAGGAATGGGCGGCTACGGGGAGGGAACGAACGTGAGCGCAGCGGCAGGCGGCGCGGCCATCTGGGGCCGTACCGAACAGCAGGACTTCCGCAGCCGGGTACGGGGCTGCCTGCTGGGCGGCGCGATCGGCGACGCGCTGGGCGCGGGCATCGAGTTCGACTCGCTGGACGCGATCCGCGAGGCGCACGGCCAGGACGGCGTCACGGACTACGTACCGGCCTTCGGGCGGCGCGGCACCGTCACCGACGACACCCAGATGACGCTGTTCACCGTCGACGGCCTGATCCGCGCCCAGGTGCGCCGCGACACCGGCGCCTGGCACCCGCCCACCGACGTGCACCGCGCGTACCTGCGCTGGGCCGCCACCCAGCGCGACTGGGGCCCCGACGAGCGCAAGAAGGACGACGGGTGGCTGGCCCGCGAGGAGTGGCTGTACGCGCAGCGGGCGCCCGGCCGGGCCTGCCTGTCCGGGCTCGGCGACGACACGATGGGAACGCTGGAGCAGCCGAAGAACCCCGGCTCCAAGGGGTGCGGCGCGGTGATGCGCTCGGCGCCGTTCGGGCTGCTGGTGGGCTGGGAGCCGCAGTTGGTCTTCCAGCTGGCCGTCGAGTGCGCGGCGCAGACGCACGGGCACCCGACCGGCTACCTCGCGGCCGGCGCGTTCGCGGTGATCACCCACTCGCTGGCCCGCGGCGAGGACCTGGACGGCGCCGTGCAGAAATCCTTCGCCCATCTGGCCACCCGGCCCGGCCACGAGGAGACCGCCGAGGCGCTGAAACAGGCGCTCGGCGCCGTACGGCAGGGAATGCCCACGGCCGCCCGCGTGGAGTCGCTGGGCGAGGGCTGGACCGCCGAAGAAGCGCTGGCCATCGGCGTGTACTGCGCGCTGGTCGCCGAGGACGTACGGCACGGGCTGCTGCTGGCGGTCAACCACGGCGGCGACAGCGACTCCACCGGCGCGATCTGCGGCAACCTCCTCGGCACCCTGCACGGCGAGACGGCACTCCCGCCCCTGTGGCTGGCCGAGTTGGAGGGCCGCGCCACGATCCTCCAGCTCGCCGACGACTTCGCCATGGAGATGACACAGGGCCCGGCACTTCACGGCCCGGGGAACTCGGCGCCGGGGTGGTTGGAGCGGTATCCGCGGGCTTAGGGGAGGGGCGGGGGCGGGGCGTTTTACGCGAGGGGGGCGTTCGTGGGGCCCCACATCCCCACGCCCCCGCACCCCCACGCCCAGACCCCCACCCCCCACCCC